>JBGUVH010000014.1:0-4052 GCA_045134215.1 Acutalibacteraceae bacterium | reverse complement strand
CGCCTGCATCGACTATCATATTAAGTTCTTTTTCCACATCTTCATCAGAATGTATCACCTTAAAAACCCTTTTGAAATTTCCGTTTTTAGTGATAATATATCCTTTTGTTAACGAGGAGATTTCAAAGCCCTGAGCTCTCAGGAGAGCAATGTCCTGAACAACTACTTGTCTGCTTACTCCGTACCTTTGGGCAAGAGCTGAAGCAGAAATGGGTTCACAAGCGCTGTTAAGTGAGTTTAGGATTTCAATTCGTCTTGTTTTTGCATCCATTAGTTTTCTCCTTCTATAGAATGTAGATTTTTAAGGGATAAATCAAGTATAGGTGAAGAATGGGTGAGCGCACCACTGGAAATATAGTCAACACCAAGGTCAGATAGCTTTGCTATATTATCCTTTGTTACATTTCCTGATACTTCAATTTTCGCTCTTTTGTTAATGTATTTTGCCGCTTCGCCTATTTGTTCGTGGGTCATATTGTCAAGCATAATAATATCTGCGCCTGCATCAACCGCCTCTTTTACCATATCAAGATTTTCAACCTCAACCTCAATTTTTCTTACAAAGGGAGCATAGTTTCTTGCCGCCTCAACAGCCTTTTTTATACCACCTGCAGCGCCAATGTGATTATCCTTGAGCATAACACCGTCAGAAAGGTTATAACGGTGGTTTTTTCCACCGCCTATTTTTACCGAATACTTTTCGAAAATTCGGTTGTTAGGGGTTGTTTTGCGGGTGTCGAGTAAAGTTATGTCCGTACCTTCAAGAAGCTTTGCAACGTTATTTGTGTATGTAGCAATACCGCTCATCCTCTGCAAATAATTCAGCGCAGTTCTCTCGCCGCTCAGAAGCACACGTATATCACCGCGCACCTTTGCAATAAGCTGACCTTTTTTTATTGCGTCACCGTCTTTTGCAAAAAACTCAAACTCAGTATTTTCGTCAAGTAAAAAGAAAACTCGACTGAAAACCTGAACACCGCAAAGGATACCGTCTTCTTTGCAAATAAGGTCTACTTCACCGAGGGTGTAATTAGGCATTACAGAATTTGTTGAAACATCCTCACTGGTAATATCTTCTCTTAATGCCATAAGAATAAGCGGGTCTACCTGTAATTTTAAAGTTGCATTATCAAACATTGTGTTTTCTCCTTTGAATTTCATCAAGAATAGCTTTTTTGTACCGATTGCTAAGCTCATTTGTATCGGCATACTGAGATAAGTCTATATAGGGTAACTCTTTAATTGTAAGGTTTTTATCGGCTATATCCAATGCTGCTCTTTTTGCGAACACAAGACTTTCCAGTAGGGAATTACTTGCGAGTCTGTTTTTACCGTGAACACCGTTACAGGCTGTCTCACCAATGGCAAAAAGTCTTTTCATTGAGGTTCGGCTATAGGTATCAACCTCAATTCCGCCCATAAAATAATGCTGTGCAGGAACAACTGGGATACATTCATTGAATACATCATATCCGTTTTCTTTGCAATGCTTAATTATGTTAGGAAAGTGGGAAATAAGCTCGTCCTTTGGTATGGTTCGCAAATCCTCCCATACAAAGTTTGTGCCGTCCTTGCGCATCTGCTCATTGATTGCTTCTGATAATAAATCACGTGGCAATAGCTCATCAACAAATCTTTCCATTTTTTTATTAAGAAGCTTCGCGCCTTCGCCTCTGACAGATTCACTTATCAGAAAGCTGCGATCATTTTCATTTTTGTTATAGAAGGTGGTGGGGTGGATTTGTATATAGTCAATATCCTTGAGCTTTACATTATGCTTAAGAGCTATGGCTATGGCATCACCTGTTAAGTGTCGATAGTTTGTTGAATGTCTGAAAAGTCCGCCAATACCGCCTGTAGCAAGAACAGTGTACCCACAACTGACGGTATCAATTTTTCCGTCAGACCTTTTTACTACTGCACCGACACATTCGCCGTCATTTTCAATAATATCAAATAAAACAGTGTTTTCCATAAAGGTGATATTCTTAAATGATTTTGCATAGCTTAGAAGCTTACTTGTTATTTCCTTACCAGTTATATCCTTGTGGTAAAGTATACGGCTTCTTGAATGTGCGGCTTCTCTTGTATAATCAAGACTTCCGTCACCCGCTTTATTAAATTCAACACCGAAACCGATTAAATCATTTATCACATCGCGTGATGAATTTATCATAATTTCAACACTTTCTTTGTTGTTTTCAAAGTGACCTGCTTTTAGTGTGTCATCAAAGAAGCTGTCAAAATCATTATCGTCGCGTTTAACACAAATTCCGCCCTGTGCAAGAAAGGAATCGTTTTCCGTCAGTGTTGTTTTCGTTATAACGGTGATTTTTTTGTCTTTAGGAAGATTAATAGCGCAGTATAGCGCTGAACATCCGCTGCCTGCAATAAGAATGTCAGTTTTCATATTATCCACCGTAAAAAAGCATATTATCTATGCTTTTTCTTGCTTTTTTAATTACATCATCTGAAAGTATAATTTCTTCTCCAGCGTTGTTTTTAACACAATTATAAACATCAACGAGCGTAGTTAAGCGCATATCTTCGCATATACATTTTTTTGAAAGGGGATAGAAGTTCTTATTGGGATATTGAAATTTAAGATGCTCAACAATGCTGTTGTCGGTGCCGATAATAAATGCGTCAGCATTGCTGTTTTTTACATATTCCATAATACCTGTTGTACTTCCGACATAATCGGCATACTTAACGACACTGCTTGTACATTCGGGATGAGCAAGTATAAGGGCGGTAGGATACATAGCCTTAGCCTTTAGCACATCTTCTTCAGTTATTCTTGTATGTACAGGACATCCGCCGTTAATAAAATGGAATGTTTTGTCTGGAACCTGTTTTTTTATCCAACCACCAAGATTACAGTCAGGTATAAACAGTATATCCTTGCTGTCAATGTTTTTAATAATTTTCAGCGCGGAAGCAGAGGTAACACAAATATCACATTCGGTTTTAAGTAGCGCTGTGGTGTTTATATAGGCGACAGCTGTACTATTTGGGAATTGCTTTTTAAGCTCTTTAAGACCGCCGAGGGACAGTTGTTCTGCCATAGGACAGCCTGCTTCACTGTTAGAAAGCAATACTTTTTTTTGGGGAGATAAAATTTTTGCTGTTTCGGCCATAAATCTTACTCCGCACATTAGTACGGTTTTGTTATCAGCTGCCGCTGCTTTTTGACTTAATCCGAAGGAGTCACCCACAAAATCAGCTATTTCAGTAATTTCGTGAGGCTGATATGCGTGTGCCAGTATACAAATATCATTAAGCTTTTTATATTTAATTATCTCTTCCTGTATTTCCCTTGTAGTTAACATAAATGCCTCCAATAATGATTATAGGACAATTATACAACCTGTATATTTATGTGTCAAGACACCTGATAAGTCGACTGTAAAGTTTGTGATAAATAAATAAAAATTATATATATATCAAAATTATATCTGTACTAATATCCATTATCGACAGTGCAGTGGAAGCGGTTAATGTTGCTGTAACGGGAAAAACCAAGGCTGATATAAAAACTGAGGAAACTAACCGTATGATAAAGCTTCTCAGTATTGCTTCCGGTAAGACTACCGCCGAGCAGGAAGCAGAGGCTGGCAGTATTCCGTATTCTCAGTACATTAAACAAAAGGAAGCCGAACAAAACAAAAACACCGCCGAAAATGATGGTGTTACGGATGAAAATTCAGCAGAGGCAAGCTCCATGGGCGGCGTGGACGATGAAAATAGTACCGCCGATGATATGTACGCAGACTCTTTCAGTGATGAAAAACGTGCGAAGAAACGTGAAAGAGTTGAAACGCTTGCTGATAAGTTAGGGCTTAAGCTTAACTGGAGCAGTGAAGTTTCAGAAGGTAGGTATAATCCAAAGACACGTGAAGTTACTTTAAACCCGAATCTCACTGCCGGCAGAATGTATATGTTTATCTTTAGCCAAAGCATTCAAACTTGAACCAGCCTTAAAGGGCGGTTTTTAGGTGTCTTTTGGCTCATTGTCACACATAGGCGATAGCCTTATGTGCTTCGCTTCA
>JBGUVH010000013.1:0-26734 GCA_045134215.1 Acutalibacteraceae bacterium | reverse complement strand
CCCTGTAAAGAAGGAACCTACAGAATGCTTTTATCTCCAAGGTCAGGTGCATCAAGGGTTCATTTCACTTCTTCGAAACTCGAAAATCCCGCTTCTCCCCCAATGTTTTGTATGCTGCTGAGAAAATATTTAGGTTCAGCCCGTGTAATCCACATTCAGCAGAACGGTTTTGAAAGAATTATTACCTTCGTTTTTTCTTCTACTAATGAAATGGGTGATATTATATCACTCAATCTCGTTTGTGAGCTTATTGGAAATCAGTCAAATATTATTTTAACCGACGAAAACGGTATAATCATTGATGCACTTCATAGAAGTAATTTGGAAGGTATTGGCAGAATTATTCAGCCTGGCGCCAAATATATTTTCCCGAGTAGCACAGGAAAAATAAATATTCTTAATGAAAAAACCTCGGCAATCACCGAAAAAATACTATCCCTTAACGAATTGCCCCTATGGAAAGCTTTTCTTGATACTATAGAAGGTATTTCCCCTCTTGTTGCAAGAGAACTGGCTTTTTGTATCTGTGACAGCGAAAAAATTGTCAAAGAGTTAAGCAGCGCAGAAAAAATGAATATTACAGGGGCTTTAAATGCTTTGCTTCGTGATATAACCGATAACAACACCCCTGTTTTACTTCTTGACAGCAAAGGACTTCCAAAGGACTTTTCCTTCACAGAGATAAAGCAATACAGTCCGCAGTACAGCCAAAAATTTTATAATTCTTTTTCTCAGCTTCTTGATGCCTTTTACAGTGAAAAGGAAAATGCAGAGCGTATACGCAGAAACGCACAGGACATTTTCAAGCTTCTTTATGTTATTATAAACCGAACCGAGAAAAAAATAGCGCTGAGAAAAAAAGAACTTTTAAACTGCGCAGAGAAGGAAAAGCTTCGTATATACGGTGAGCTGATAAAGGCAAATCTTTACCGTCTTTCTTCAGGAATGACCTCCTTTGAGGCAGAGAATTACTATGACGAAGCATTGAGCAAAATAACAATCCCTCTTGATGTTGCGCTATCCCCTGCCGCCAATGCAGAGAAATATTTCAAAGAATACAAAAAGTCCTGTAATGCGGAAAGGCTGTTAACCGAACTGATACAAAAGGCAGAAGCAGACCTTATTTATTTTAATTCTGTTCTCGATGCTCTTTCACGGTCACAGACCTTAGCAGAGCTTAATGAAATCAGAGAAGAATTAGCCGATGCAGGTATTATAAAATCGCCTAAAAATGCGCCCAAAAAGAAAAAAATAAGTGTAGAATTCCTTGAATTTTCTACACCCAATAATAAAAAAATACTGGTAGGTAAAAACAACCGTCAGAACGAGATTCTCTCTTTAAAAACCGCTTCAAAGCAAGATATATGGTTCCATACAAAAAACATACCCGGAAGCCATACTGTTTTAATTACCGACTCGCAAAGCGTAAGTGAAGAAGATATATTTTATACAGCGTCGGTTGCAGCATATCATTCAAAAGCAAAGGCTTCCTCAAGCGTACCTGTTGACTATACGCTGATTAAGTATGTAAAAAAGCCATCAGGCGCAAAACCCGGAATGGTAATATACACAAACGAAAAAACCATATATGTATCACCGACTTGTTTCAAAACTAACCTTGACGAAATGTAATAATTGATATAAAATACTATATATGTAAAAAATCAGAAACGGGGATAATTATGAACGAACTGACTATTTCCAATATTATAGCCATAATTCTCAAACGCGTATGGCTGGTTATTATAGTTGCAGTGCTTTGCGGCGCTCTTGCTTTTGGTTACTGCAGTTTTCTTGCTACACCTGTTTACCGTGCTAGTACATCTATTCTTGTAACAAACGGCGGTATCATTACTGACAGCAGTGACGATTCTATTCAGACAAATGACCTTTCAGCGTCTATTTATCTTGTTGATACCTGTGTAGACATTTTAAAATCTCAAAAAATATATAAAGACCTTTCCAAAGCTCTCGGCGAAAAATACGGCTATTCGTCTTTAAAGGGCGGTTTCTCAATTTCTCGCAGAGATGAAGAAAGTCTCTTTATAGATATTTCCTTTAAGAGTACCGATGCTGAGGAAGCAAAGATTATCGTTAATGCCTTTACAGAGCTTGCTCCATCATATACCGAAGAGGTTCTCCCCTCCGTAACGGTGGAGATTCTTGATACAGCTGACTCTACCTCTTGCGTTTATCCTCAGACACTTTCCTCAACCGTAGTTTTTGCTATGCTAGGTGCAGCAGCAACCTGTATACTTCTTGTTCTTATTGCTACACTTGACCAAGCTATTAAAAATGAGGAAGACTTTATGGCTCACTTCGATATCCCTGTTCTTGGTTCCGTACCCGATTTTGACAATAGTCCGACATACGCTTACAGAGCTAAAACAGGCAACGTTTCTACAGGAGGTCAGTAATAATGGAAAACAACAACACTATTCAGAATAAAGATACTGCTCCTAAAAAAGTTCCTTTTGCAGTTGTAGAGGCATATAAAACAATAAGAACTAATCTTTCCTTCTCTTTACCGCAAGAAGGCTGTAAATCCTTTGTGATTTCCAGCTCAGTTCCAGGTGAAGGTAAGTCCACAACAGCGGTTAATATTGCAGTTGCTTTTTCACAGCTTGGTAAAAATGTACTTCTGATAGACGCCGACCTTCGCCGTCCCTCTATCCACAAAAAGCTAAAGCTTATTAACACTAAGGGACTTTACACTGTTCTTTCAGGTAACGCTTCCTTTGATGACTGTGTTCAGAACTCAAACAAACATCTTGATGTTCTCACCTCAGGTCCTCTTTCCTCTAACCCCATTGAGCTTATTGAATCTGTTGCACTCAGTGAGCTTCTCAGTAAGCTTCATCAGCAGTATGATTATATTATATTTGATTCAACACCCATAAATATCGTTTCTGACGCTGTATCTCTTGCGCCAAAAACCGATGGTCTTGTTTTGGTTGTCAAAGAAAACAGCACAAGAAGAGATGACATTCACCATGCCCTTTCTGCTTGTAAATTTGCCAACATCCGTGTTCTTGGAACGGTAATTAACGGTGTAAATCCGAAACATTCAGGCAAATACACTTATAGAAAGTATAAATCCAGCTACCGTTACAATTACAAATATCAATATAAATATTAATTTCAATAAACCGGTAGGTAAGCCCTATCGGTTTATTTTTCAGGAGGCAATATGGGATTAATCGATATTCATACACATATTTTACCCGCTATAGACGACGGTGCAAAAACTGTTGAGGATTCTATTGCTCTTCTCAGACAAGAAAAGGAAAACGGTGTTTCCAGTGTTGTCCTTACACCTCATTTTTACCCCGATATCCACATTCTTGAGGAATACAAACAGCGTTGCTGTGATGCCTTCATTGAACTGAAAAAAGCAATACACGGTATGGAGCTTCCTGAAATTTTTCTTGGCTTTGAAGTTCAGTATTTTACAGGTATTTCCAGATGTCAAAATCTTGACCAGCTCTGCTTTAAAGGCACCCATTATCTGCTTTTGGAGCTTCCCTTCCTTACACCGCTTAGCAGTACTATGCTTGATGAAATAGTTAAAATCAACCGCGACCTTGGAATTACGGTTATAATAGCACATATAGAACGGTACAGGAATGACAGACTGTTCAGACAGCTTCTTAAAATTATTAAAAGCAACGACGCAAGAGCGCAGATTTCCTCTGACTTTATATTTAATAAAGATGTAAACAAAACAATAACAAAGCTTCTTAAAAAGAATTTAGTTTCATATATTGCATCAGACACACATTCTGTCAAGGAGCGTCCCGTATATATAAAAAATGCTATTGACAGTATTCGTGCAAAATTCCATCCTCAGCTTATCGCCTGTATAAAAAACGGCGAACGAATCGAGAATGCCCTGAAAGGAACAAATAATGATTAATTCAGCTTCTCTTAATTTCCGCCCCGATAACTCTCCTTTTTATATTACCTTCCCTCAGCTTGACAAAATCGATTTTATAAAAAATGCCTTTACAACCCGTCTTGGCGGAGTAAGTAAGGGTATATACTCTACTATGAATATGAGCTTTACAAACGGTGATAACAGGGACGATGTACTTGAAAACTACCGTATAATCTGCTCAGAGCTTAATGTAGATATAAACAAGGTGGTTCTTTCCCATCAGACCCATACCAATAACGTACGCATTATAACCGAAGACGATATAGGAAAAGGCATTTTTAAAGAACGAGATTATGACAATGTTGACGGACTTATCACAAATGTAAAAGGTATTGTGCTTGTTACCCAGTATGCTGACTGTACCCCCCTTCTTTTTTGTGACCCTGTAAAAAAGGTTATTGCCACATCCCACGCAGGCTGGCGCGGAACAGCGCAGGAAATAGGCAGAATTACTGTAGAAAAAATGTGCAGTCATTTCGGTTGTTCACCTGAAAACATAATAGCCGCAATAGGTCCCTCTATATGCAAAGACTGTTATGAAGTGGACTCCCCTGTTTATGAACCGATTTCAAAAATCAATTATCTTGATACTGATAAAATATTTGTAAATAAAGGTGGCGGCAAGTATATGCTTAATTTGTGGGAAACCAACAGGCAAATACTGATAAATGCAGGATTACGCCCCGATAATATTGATGTTACCGACCTTTGCACCAACTGTAATCCGAATATTTTTCATTCGCACAGATATACAGGTGGCAAACGAGGTAATCTTGCTGCTATAATTTCTTTGGTATAATAACCAAAAACCGCAATGGATTTTTATTCCATTGCGGTTTTTTGCACAATTTTGCGATTTTTTCAAAAAAACACTTTACAACTTCAGCGAAGTGAAGTATAATAGTTACAATAGCAAAGAAACCAAATGTTTCTAAAGAAAGGAAAAATTAAAAATGAAAAAGATTTTAGCACTAATTCTTGCAGTAATGATGATTGTTTGCTGCTTTGCAGGTTGCGGCGGCAAAGACACAATTGTTGTAGGCTACACCATTTACGAGCCTATGAACTATCTGGATGCCAACGGTGAGCTTATCGGTTTCGATACCGACCTTGCAAAAGCTGTATTCACTAACCTCGGTTATGAAGTTATTTTCCAGGAAATCGAATGGGAAAGCAAGTACACTGACCTTGATTCCGGCGCTATTGACTGTGTTTGGAACGGCTTTACCTGTAATACCGCCGATGATGACGGAATTTTACGTTCCGAAAAGGTTGACTTCTCCTATAACTATATGGAGAACCGTCAGGTTATCGTAGTAAAGAAGGATTCCGGTATTGCTTCTGCAGCTGATTTAAATGGCTAAATAGTAGCTGCTGAAAGCGGCTCTGCAGGCGAAACCTATGCAAAATCTTTTGAAGGTATCACCTTCAAGGGCTTCACAAAACAGACTGACTGTCTTTTCGAGGTAAACGCAGGTACTGCTGATGTAGCTGTTCTTGATGCACAGCTTGCAAAGAGCTACTGTGGTAAAGGTGACTATGCTAACCTTCAGATAGTTGATTCTCTTTCCAGCGAAGTTGAGTACTATGCTATTGGCTTCAAGAAGGGCAGCGAGCTTACCGCAAAGGTAAACGAACAGCTTGATAAGCTTGCTAAAGACGGCACAATCAAAACCTTGGCTGAGAAATACGGTGTTGCTAATACCGCTATCACTGATTTTGCTGACCAGAAATAATATATCCTGTTTGGAGAATTTTTAAAATGTCATTCTTAGAAGTTACGGCTTTTCTGTTTGACGGCTTCAAAATATCCCTTTTAATCTTTGCGGTGACGTTGCTTTGCGGCGCACCGCTTGGTTTACCTATAGCCTTCTGTTCTATGAGCCGTTTCAAAGCAGTAAAAGCTACATCAAAGGTAATTGTCTGGATAGTAAGAGGTATCCCCCTTATGCTTCAGATATTCATAATTTACTATGTTCCCGGTCTTTTATTTGAATTCCCTATGTTCAGTCAGATAGACCGCTATTTCTTTATAAATTACGGTATCTCCGATGCAGGAAGAATTATTGCTGTACTTATTGCCTTTAGCCTTAACTATGCTTGTTATTTTTCAGAAATATACAGAGGCGGTATTGAAAGCATTTCAAAGGGACAGTACGAAGCAGGCTATGTTCTCGGTCTTAATAAATCTCAGGTTTTCAAAAAAATAATATTAAAACAGGTTATTAAAAGAATTGTCCCCCCTATGTCAAATGAAATTATTACGCTTATAAAGGATACAGCTCTTGCTAACTGTATAGTTGTATGCGAAATTATAAAGCAGGCAAAGGAGCTTGCCGCCACAAAGGCTATGGTGTGGCCCCTTTTCTATACAGGCGTATTTTATCTGATTTTCGTAGGAATTCTAACTATTGTTCTGGGCAAACTTGAAAAGAAGCTCAGCTATTTCAGGAGTTAACAGATATGGCAGTATTAGAAGTTAAAAACATACAAAAAAGCTTCGGCAAAACCGAAGTACTAAAAAACATAAGCTTTTCTCTTGAAAAAGGCGAGGTACTGGCTATAATCGGTTCCTCCGGCAGTGGTAAAACAACCCTGCTACGCTGTCTTAACTTTCTTGAAACCCCAGATAACGGTTCAATAACCGTAGATTCAAAGGTGCTTTATGACAGCGCTGACAAAACAACTCTCAGTGACGAAACTATAAGGCAGAACCGACTACACTTTGGACTTGTTTTTCAGAATTTTAATCTGTTCCCGCAGTATACGGTTCTTGAAAATGTTACCCTTGCCCCGACTCTGCTTAAAATAGGCACTGCAGAGGAAATTAAAGACAAAGCATTAGAGCTTATAGGTGAGGTAGGTCTTACCGATAAAATAGACTCTTATCCCTGTCAGTTGTCAGGCGGTCAGCAGCAGCGTGTTGCAATTGCCAGAGCCCTTGCTATGAATCCCGACATACTTTGCTTTGACGAGCCCACAAGCGCCCTTGACCCTGAGCTTACTGGTGAGGTTTTAAAGGTAATAAAAGGACTTGCTTCTTCGAGTAGCACAATGATAGTAGTTACTCACGAAATGGAATTTGCAAAAAATGTTGCCAATAAGGTGATATTTATGGCAGACGGAGTAATTGAAGAAATGGGAACTCCGCAGGAGGTTTTCGATAATCCTAAAAGCCCGAAAACCAAAGCTTTTCTGGCAAAGTCCCTTGAAGAAATTTAGGAGGGATATATATGGCAAAAATCGGCGAAGATATGATAAACGAGCTATATAAGGTTATAGTGAGTATCGATAATATAGAGGACTGTAAGCTGCTTTTTGAAGACCTATGCACTCATAAAGAGGTTGAAAATATGGCACAGCGTATATGCGCTGCCGCGCTTCTCAAAAAAGGTGAAACCTATAATCAGGTTATGCAGAAGACAGGAATTGCCAGTGCTACACTTGCCCGTGTTTCAAGCTGTGTTAAATACGGCAAAGGGTATGATAAGTTTATAAAATAAAAAACAAAGGCTTCTAATGAAGCCTTTGTTTTTTATTCGTCTATATTTTCAAGTGCCATTTTCACTGCCGCAATTACAAAAGCGGAAAAGGTACAATCTTTACCCTTAATGGCTTTTTCAACATTTTCAACCACATCATTTGGAAAACGAATAGTTTTGTTGGTAGTTGAAGGAATAACAGGAATTTTGAACTTGCCCATCCTCACACCTCGCAATACATTTGTCTTGCTATTATTGTAGTGCAAATAATATTTAAAATATGCATTGCAATTGCAATGCATATTTGTTATAATAAACTTGGTGATGAAAATGGCAGAATATTGCGTAGAATGTTTAAATGAAATTTTTGAAACTAATTATCCTCAAAAACACTTTATTCTTTGTTATGATATCTGTGATAATTGCGGACGATACACAAAAACCGTTATTATGGAAAAGCGTAGTTTTTATAGAAAGATATTTTCATTTTTCCTTTTTCCTATAAAACTTCTTGCTTTTATATTGGTATTGCCTTTTTTATCAATTATAAAAATTTATAAAGCAATAAAAAAATGACGGTTTTAAACCGTCATTTTTTAATTCTGTTTTCTTACAATGCCGTATTCGTCATCGATACGGAATGCGGGGCAATTTTTAGTTTGTAGAAAGGATACAACCTCATCCTCATCCATACTCGCCATACATTCGTAAGTCTCAAATTCCTCATTATATGCAAAATTAGCGCATATATCACAGGAGGAAACCGTCTTGTTTTTAGCCACTGCTAATTAAGCCTTACCGATAGAACCGAAGAGCTCCATCTTTTCCTTAACAGTAGCCTTAATAGCCTCAACACCGGGAGCAAGTACTTTTCTGGGATCGAAGCCCTTACCCTGAAGGTCCTTACCTGCTTCAATATACTCTCTGGTTGCAGCAGCGAAAGCAAGCTGACATTCGGTATTAACATTAATTTTGGAAACACCGAGGGAGATAGCTTTTTTAATCATATCAGCGGGGATACCTGTACCACCGTGAAGAACTAAAGGCATATCGCCTGTGAGCTGCTGAATAGCATCAAGGGTATCAAAGGAAAGTCCTGCCCAATTTTCAGGATACTTACCGTGAATGTTACCGATACCTGCGGCAAGCATTGTAACACCAAGGTCAGCAATCATTTTACATTCCTCGGGATCAGCGCATTCGCCTATTCCGATAACGCCATCCTCTTCACCGCCGATAGCACCAACCTCAGCCTCAAGAGAAAGACCAAGTTCATTACAGATACCAACAAGTTCTTTTGTTTTTTCGATATTTTCCTCAATGGGATAGTGAGAACCGTCAAACATTACAGAAGAGAAGCCTGCTTCAATGCACTTCTTTGCGCCTTCATAAGAACCATGGTCAAGATGAAGAGCAACAGGAACAGTGATGCCAAGCTCGTTAATCATTCCCTTAACCATACCTACAACGGTAGTATATCCACACATATACTTACCTGCGCCCTCAGATACACCCAAAATTACAGGAGAATTAAGCTCCTGAGCGGTCTGAAGAATAGCCTTGGTCCATTCAAGGTTATTGATATTGAACTGACCTACGGCGTATTTTCCTGCTTTTGCCTTTGTAAGCATTTCCTTTGCAGATACTAACATTTTATTTTCCTCCTAAATTCCGCAAAAAACGGATTTAAATTTACTTATATATTTTATACCAAACTGCGTAATAAATCAATACTAAATTAATAATAAAAATAAAAGCACAGAGAAATAAATCTCTGTGCAATATCCCCGATTAGATTAGTTAACCGGAATGTTAAGTACAATAATCAAAGCAATTAAGCCTCAACGATAGCCTCTACAGGACAACCGCCTGCACATGCACCGCAGTCAATGCACTTATCAGCATCAATTGCAAATTTGTCATCAGCTTCAACGATAGCCTCTACAGGACAACCAGCTGCACAGCTGCCGCAACCGATACATTCATCAGTAATTTTGTAAGCCATTCCGGAACACCTCCTGTCAATTGGTGTAAAAGACTGTCATGTCTTTATATACATTGTACTACTTTTTTTAGAAAATGCAAGTATTTTATTCCTGAACCTCTTCGCTAGCCTTAACAGGCTTTTTATTTTTGCCTTTTGAAAGTACAGTGACCCTGTCTCTGTGAGTCTTAAAGGGCAGTCCGTCATTCTCATCAATTTTCACAATAAGGTTTCCTGTAATCACGTTGACATCAACCACAACACCCGTTCCTGCTTCGGTTTTAACGATAGAGCCAACAGAAGGAGTTTTTTTGAGAAGGTACTCATAAGCATCCTGCTCATATTTAAGACAGCACATAAGTCTTCCGCAGCTTCCCGATATTTTTGTAGGGTTAAGGGAAAGTCCCTGTTCCTTAGCCATCTTTATTGAAACAGGCTGAAATCCGTTTAAAAATCTTGAACAGCAAAAAGGCTGACCGCAGATACCGATTCCACCAAGCATTCTTGCTTCATCACGAACACCGATTTGTCTGAGTTCAATTCTTGTATGAAGGGTTGCGGCAAGGTCTTTTACAAGCTCACGGAAATCCACCCTGCCGTCAGAGGTGAAGAAGAAAATTATCTTTGAAGCATCAAAGGAATACTGTGCCTCAATAAGCTTCATATCAAGGCTATGGGCAAGAATCTTTTCCTCGCAGATTTTAAAGGCTTCCTTTGCCTTTTCTTTATTCTCTTCCATCTTCTTGAGATCCCTCTCCGTAGCATTTCGGAGAGCCTTTTTAAGAGGCTGAACGATTTTTTCGTCATCAACCTCGTGATTTCCTTCGCTTACAGTACCACATTCAATCCCCTGTGCAGTTTCAACGACAGCAAGACTGCCTGTTTTATACACTCTACCGTCGGGATCAAAATAATAGGCTGCACCGTCAGATTTAAATTTAACAGATATAACCTGTGTCATAAATATCTCCTTTAAAGATTTTATAATTTGAAGTCAGCTGCCAATTTTGAAAATAGCAGTGATAAATTAATATTGCCTTGAGAAAGAGCTATTGCCGCTTTCACAAAGTCATACCTCTGGGTATTTTTTTTTACACTTTCTCCCTTTATCGCCTTTTCTCTTATATCACAAAGAAGGAGGTAAGAAAGCTGAGAAAGGAATTCCCTCGCTGCTACTCTTTCCTTTTCAAGCGGAAATGTAATAGTTAGAAGGTCATACATACTTCCCGTCTGGGCACATTCAAAATACTGAGCTGCCATATTGTAGGTATCATTCTTCTTTTTTCGGTTCATTCCCGAAATAACATTCCCAATCTGAAGTCCGTTTTTCTTTAAAAGCTGTTTTGCTTCTTTCGCATCTATACCCTTAAGCTCGGCAATATAGTCAGCGGCAACCTCCAAGGACGGCTCTGTGAGTGTATAGGTAACACATCTTGACAAAACAGTGGGTAAAAGACTTGCACGGGAATTAACCTGAAGAATAAACACAACATCTCCTGGGGGTTCTTCAAGCACCTTGAGAATTGTGTTCTGTGACTGAGGGCTTAAGGTATCGGCAAAATCAATATTAAACACCTTTCGGTCGCTCATCTGAGGCTTTATATATACCTCCTCACGCATTTTGCGTATCTGCTCAACACCGATATTTTTCTTTTTTTCCTCAGGAGCAACATAGAACATATCGGGATGCGTTCCTGCACTGGTAAGATGACAGCTTCTGCATTTTCCACAGGGCTTGGCTTCACCCTCACAAAGACAGGAGGCTATAATATACTGCGCAAGGGTAGACTTTCCGCTTCCCCTTTCACCCTCTATGATGATTGCGTGAGGAATTCTACCGCTATACTGCACCTGCTCTAAGGCGGTTTTCACCCCTTCATTTCCGGCAAGAGGAAATCTCATAATACAAAACCGACCTTTTTCATTACCTTGCTCATAGTTTTTCTTGAAGCATAGTAAGCCTTTTCGGCGCCCATTTTAGAAAGCTCATCAAGCCGTTTCTTATCAGCGATATATTCGTTATATCTTTCTCTAACAGGCTCAAGACAATCGGATACTGCCTCTCCCACGCTGAGCTTGAATTCGCCGTAGCCACAGCCTTCAAACTTCTTAACAGTTTCATCTATTGACAGACCTGTAACAACGCTGTAAATATCAATAAGATTATTTATACCGTGCTTACCTTCAGCAACACAAATCTTTGCATCGCTATCAGTAACAGCACGTTTGAATTTTCTGAGGATATCCTCTCTGCTGTCAAGCAAGGAAATAAATCCATTGGGATTTTCATCAGACTTGGACATTTTCTTTGTAGGGTCAGCAAGTGACATTACTCTTGCTCCGCTCTTTTTGATAAGTGGTTCAGGAATGGTGAACACATCACCGTAAAGGTTATTAAAACGGTTGGCAATATCTCTTGTTATTTCAAGATGCTGCTTCTGGTCCTCACCAACAGGTACAAAATCAGGCTGATAAAGAAGTATATCTGCTGCCATAAGGGCAGGATAAGCAAAAAGACCTGCATTTATGTTATCGGCGTGTCTGGCAGACTTATCCTTAAACTGTGTCATACGGGAAAGCTCACCAAACTGTGTATAGCAGGAAAGAATCCATGCAAGCTGACTATGAGCAGGAACCTGTGACTGTATAAACAAGGTGCTCTTCTCAGGGTCAAGACCGAGAGCGAGAAAAAGAGCAAACATAGAATATATCTGCTGTCTGAGCTTTGCAGGCTCCTGTCTTACCGTAATGGCGTGAAGGTCAGCAACCGCAAAGGTACAATCATATTCCTCCTGCATATTCACCCAGTTTTTCAGCGCCCCCAGATAGTTACCGAGAGTGGGAATACCGCTGGGCTGAATACAGCTTAAAACTTTTTTCTTCTGTGTCTGTTCACACATAACAATTACTCCTTTGAGTTATATACATATATTCTAAATTATTTTAACATAAAAACCGCTGATACACAAGCAAAATATTATATTTTCAAAAAAATAGAAACAGAAAAAATATCCTTCAGTTGCCTCCTCCTTTATTGTAAGAAGATCAGCCTTCATATGCACAAGAATTTCAGCCGGAGATTTAAGTGCTTTAGAAAGTTCGCTTGCGTGTACTGTTGCAATTACAGGGAAACGGTCAAGGGAGTCTTTAAACTCGGTCAAAGTCATAAAATCACCTTTTTTTAATACAAAATAAAAAAAGATGCAAAAAAACCACAGGGTTATCCCCGTAGCTTTTGCATCTCCATTACTCATTCAGTGAAAGTATTCTAACACATATTTATTATATTGTCAATAGAATTATTCAGCTTTTTTATTAAGTATATCGCGGATTTCCTTAAGAACAGAAATTTCATCCTCAACAGGTTCAGCAGCAGCCTCTTCGACAGCCTCTTCCTCTTTCTTCTTGTGAAGAAGCTCCTGAAGCTTCTTTTCAGCGTTCATCATTACCTTAAGAGCTACAAAAATAGAGAAAGCAATAATAAGGAAATCAATAATAGACTGTAAAAATACACCGTATGTAACAGCATTTTCGGGAACAATCTCAACGCCGTTTTCAACAACAGCCTTAGAAATTACATACTTAAGGTCAGAAAGATTGCCTTGTCCTGTAAGAGCGCCGATAAGGGGGTTTATTATATTGTTAACAAGTGCAGTAACTATCTCTTTAAAAGCACCGCCCACAACAACACCGACAGCCATATCCAGCACATTGCCCTTCATAGCAAACTCTTTAAATTCATGAAAAAACTTTTTCATTTTTCCCTCTCCCTACATAATATAATTACTAAGCATATTATAACATACTTTTTGCAAAAATCAACAAAAACAGCAGAATATATCTACAGTATGTTTATCTTTTATTATTCCTTCACAGAACCTGTTTCATTTCCCTCTATTTCTGTTTCGCCGTTCTCACTGCTGTCTGCGGTTTCTTTATTTTCATCATTTTCCGTTGAGGAATTTTCGCTGTCAACGCTAATATCAGAGGTATCGCTGTTCTCGGTATTTTCCGAGGAAGCCCCACCGCTTTCCTCACTTTCAGAAGAGCTTTCACTGTTATCCTGTGTTTCTGACGACGACTCTTCTTCGTTTTCCTCTATCTGCGTATAAGAGGAAGTGATTCCAAAATACTCCTCAAGGGTAAGTCCGCTTTCCTTAAGCTTTAAGGAAAGTTCTATTCCTACATATCTTATATGCCACGGCTCATACTTATATCCTGTAATGCTTTCTTTTCCTTGGGGATAACGGAGAATAAAGCCGTATTCCCAACAATGCTCAGCTATCCACTCGCCAACAGTTTTATAAGTACTATTATAGGCGCTTGTGCTTGCACTGTTTACATCAATTGCAAGTCCCGCCTGATGCTCTGAATGTCCCGGACGTGCAGAAAACCTATCCGCTGCAGCTGCACCGTCACTGTTACAGTAATTTCTATAAAGTGTTTCCTGTCTGCTGTAATTTCTGTATCCTGAAGAAATCCAAACATTAATTCCGTCCTTCTTAGCACCTGCCTTCATTTTACTGAAAGCTTTATTGCAAATAGAATTAAGTCCCGGATTATAGCTTTGTGGTAAGGAATAGGTTTTATTTACAATTAGTACACCGTCTATATAGGTTCTACCCTTATATTCTTTTACTTTATAACCCTTTGATGTAGTTCCCACAACAGTTCCGCCTGTTACTCTAACCGCCTCAAAATTAAAGGGTATGGTATCTTCCTCCTCAGAGGCCTGATTTTCACTTTCCTCACTTGAGGCTTCAGAAGAAGAACTTTCCTCACTATCAGAAGAGCTTTCCTCACTGCTGATATTTGTAGGAATAAGCTCCCCTTGGCTACCATCTTTATTCTTTTTACTACAGCTGCAAAACACAAAAACAATGCACAGCAGCAATGCAAAAACTCTTAAAATATTTTTCATAGTTTTTTCACTTCTTATTTAAAACTTAAGTATATTATATTTCCGTTATCATATTATGTCAACCTTTAAAGCAGTGCGAAAGATATTGATTATACAGGTACTTTTTGGTATAATAACTATATAAGAAAGGAACTGATACTGTGAAAATATGTGTTTATGGCTCTGCCTCCCCGACAATTGATAAAAAATATATTGAAATTACTGAAGAAATGGGCAAGACTATGGTACAAAGAGGTCACAGCCTTGTTTTCGGTGGTGGTGGCAACGGACTTATGGGTGCTACTGCTAGAGGTGTGAAGTCGCAGGGCGGATATATTCTAGGAGTTATTCCTACCTTTTTCAGAAATGAAGAAATAGAGGCTGTCTGCGATTTCTGTGACAAGCTTATTGAACCCGATACAATGAGAGAAAGAAAGCAGATTATGGAAGAAAACTGCGATGCTTTTATTGTTGTTCCGGGAGGAATAGGAACCTATGAGGAGTTTTTTGAAATACTCACTTCAAAACAGCTTTGCAGACATAATAAACCTATTGCTATTTATAACCAGATGGGTTATTATAATGAGCTTTATGCTACTATGGAGCAGGCAGTTAAAAAGAATTTTATAAAGCCCGACTGTCTTGAACTTTTTAAAATGTCAGAAAATCTTGATGAGCTTTTCAGTTATATAGAAGCGCCCCAAAAGCAAAGAACTATAAAGGACTTAAAAGAAGGTTAAAAAATGAAAAAAAGCACAAAAGCTGTTCTGATTACAGCAGGTATCGCCTCTGCCTTAGGTGCAGGTGTTGCATATCTTGCTACGGCAAATTATCTTTTAAAACTTGCTCTTGACAGAAGTCAGCCAAAGGCAAAAGACAAAAGAAAGAAAAAGCTTACCGGCAATGACAATTACTCAGCAATGCTCGAAGCTATGATGAATGCATCGGCCGAGCTTGAAAAGGAAAATTTCGAAACTATAGAAATCGAAAGTCACGACGGTATAAAGCTTGTCGGTCACTGGTACTGCCCCGAAAATCCAAAACGTGTTATAATTGCTATGCATGGTTGGCGCTCAGGTTGGTCGCAGGACTTCGGTGTTATTTCTCCTTTTTGGCATAAAAATGACTGCGCTGTGCTTTATGCAGAGCAAAGGGCTCAGGGCAACAGCGAGGGCGAATATATGGGCTTTGGTCTGCTTGAACGCTTTGACTGCTATGAGTGGACAAAATGGGTAGCCGAAAAAACACAGGGGTCACTGCCTGTTTATCTTTGCGGTGTTTCTATGGGTGCTACCACCGTTCTTATGACCGCAGGATTTGAACTCCCAAAGTGTGTTAAGGGTATTATTGCCGACTGTGGCTTTACCTCTCCCCATGCTATATGGAAGCACGTGGCAGAAAACAACCTTAAGATACCCTTCGGGCTTTACAGTGCTGTAGTTAATGATATGTGTAAAAAACGTATTCAGGCAACAAGCGACGAGTACTCCTGTATAGAGGCAATGAAAAACTGCACAGTGCCTGTGCTTTTTGCTCATGGAACTGACGATAAATTCGTTCCTATTGAAATGACCTATGAAAACTATAAAGCCTGTGTGGCACCCAAAAAACTTTTTATTGTCCCAGGGGCTGCCCATGGAATGAGCTATTTTGTTGATAAGGAAGGCTATGAAAACGCAACACTTGATTTTTGGCAACAGTATGATAGATAAGAAAAGAACGAAGCTATTGCTTCGTTCTTTTTTTGGCGCGCTTGAAGGAATTCGAATCCCCGACCTTCCGCTTAGGAGGCGGACGCTCTATCCTGCTGAGCTACAAGCGCATATTTTTCGCCCACTTTATAGTGGGCGAATTTTTACTAATTTCTGTATCCGTTAGGATTATTTTTCTGCCAACGCCAAGTATCAATACACATTCTCTCAATATCGTACTGTGCCTGCCAGCCAAGGATTTCCTTAGCCTTTGAAGCATCGGCATAAACTTCATCAGGATCACCTGGGCGACGGGGTGCAATAACGTATGGAATTTCCATATCTGCTGCTTTACCGAAAGCATCTTTGAGCTGAAGCACTGAAACACCGTTACCTGTACCAAGGTTAAAGGCTTCACAGGACTGGTTATTAAGTGCCCAGTTAACAGCGGCAACATGGCCTTTAGCAAGGTCAACAACGTGGATATAATCTCTTACACCTGTGCCGTCAACAGTATTATAGTCGTCACCGAATACATTTAATTTTTCAAGTCTGCCAACAGCTACCTGAGAAATATAAGGCATAAGGTTATTGGGAATACCCTTGGGGTCCTCACCGATTTTTCCGCTCTCATGTGCACCGATGGGGTTAAAGTAACGCAGCAGCGCAATACACCAGCTATTATCACTTACATAAAGGTCGCGGAGCATTTCCTCAATAAACAGCTTAGTTCTGCCGTAAGGATTAATTGCACCAAGAGGCATACCCTCTTTAAGCGGCATTTCCTTTGCAACACCGTAAACGGTAGCAGAAGAAGAAAATACTATTTTCTTAACATCAAACTCACGCATAACCTCTAAAAGTACAAGGGTGCTGATAAGATTGTTATCATAGTATTCCACAGGCTTTGCAACCGATTCACCTACTGCCTTAAGTCCTGCAAAATGGATAACAGCCTCGATTTTATTCTTCTTGAAAATTTTTCTCAAGGCTTTCTTATTTCTTACATCTTCCTTGTAGAATTTAACTTTTTTGCCTGTAATTTCAGCAACTCTTCTAAGCGATTCCTCATTGCTGTTGTCGAGGTTATCAACTACAACTACCTCATAGCCTGCCGCCATCATTTCAATACAGGTATGAGAGCCTATGTATCCAGCACCGCCTGTTACTAAAACTGCCATTAAAATCATCTCCGAAATAATAATTGTCAAACACAAATTTATATGTTATACTCATTATAAATAGATATTATTAAAATTGCAAGAGTTTTTGGAGAGTTTTTATGAACAGTATTATTAATACTCAGGTATTTGCGAATACCTTTTCCTTTCCCAGTGATGCGGTAGACAAGCATATAAAGCTGGCAAGTGCGGTTCAGTTAAAGGTGCTTTTATATATTTTCAGACACAGCAGTGAGGAGCTTGATGCCAAAGATATTGCTACTGCCCTTTCCATTGACGAAAATCAGGTGGCAGACGCTGTGTGTTACTGGAGCGGTACAGGAATACTTAAAGCACCCGTAAATACAGCGCGTACCGAAAATACCGAAAAAAGCAAAACTGCCCGTATGCAAAGTGCAAAGCCCACAAGAGAAGAGGTTGCCCGAATGGGTGCAACTGACGATAGGCTTCAGCATCTCTTCAGAGAAGCCCAGTCACTATTTGCAAGACCCTTGCGTCAGGCTGAAGCAAGTACACTTGCCTGGCTTTATAGTGACGAGGGTATGGATGTATCGGTAATACTTATGCTGCTTCAGTATGCAGTAAGGGAAAACAAAATCAGTACCCGTTTTATCGAAAGTACAGCTATAGAGTGGATAGACAGTGGTGTGGAAACCCTTGCCGATGTGGAAGCCAAAATGGCTGAAAGCTTAAAGCTTGACCAGTGTGTAAAAATAGTATTCTCCGCCTTTGGAATAAAGGACAGAAAGCCAACCAAAAAAGAAAAAGAGCTTTCTCTCCTTTGGGTTGACCAGTGGAAATATGACCGCAAGATTTTCGAAAAGGCTTATGAAATCTGCGTGGATACTACCAGTGAGTTTTCTATACCGTACATCAAAAAAATTATTGAAAAATGGCACAAAGCAGGGATCAAAACCGTTGAGGATATAAAGGAAGAAGTAAAGCCCGTAAAGGAAAAGAAAAACGATTTTGCGGCTTATGACAAAAAGCTTTTAGACCAGCTTATGCAGGAGGATGATGAAAGTGGCTCTGGCAACTGAAACCATAAAAAAGGCTTTTGAAATGAAGGAAAAAGCCCTTAAAAAAGCCGAATATTTATATAACAAGTCCCTTGAGGAAGCAATAAACACTAACCCAAGAATAAAAGAACTAAATACTGAACTTTCTAACATCGGTGCTATTCTTATGATGGCAGCTCTTAAAGGGGATGCCGAGAGAATTTCCCTGCTCAGAAAAAAAAGCGAGACTCTTTCGAAAGAAAAGCAGTCCCTTCTCGACAGCGCGGGTGTAAAGCCCAGACAGGTTTTCTGTCAGGTATGCGGTGATACAGGCTATAACTCAGGAAAGCTTTGCCAATGTATAAAAACCATTGCAAAAGAAATTGCCCTTAGCGAAATGGAAGAAGCAATGCCGCTTAGCAAATGCAGCTTTGAATCCTTCCAGATTAAATATTATCCCGAAGAAGTACAGAGCAAAATGAGCAACCTATTAAGCTTTGCAAAGCAGTATGCTTCTGATTTCTCCCCCGCTTCCCAAAACATTCTCTTTATGGGAAAAAGCGGACTTGGAAAGACACATCTTTCTCTGTCTATTGTAAGAGAGGTCGTAAATAAAGGCTATAATGTAGTTTACGGCTCTGCTCAGAATCTTTTCTCCGAAGCTGAAAAAGAGCATTTCTCCTATAACGGTGAAAACGAAAAACGCGAGAACCTGTTAAACGCTGACCTTTTGGTTATAGATGACCTTGGTACTGAATTTATGACAAGCTTTGTTCAGTCCCTTATTTATGATATTATCAACACAAGACTGCTTAAAGGAAAGCCCACAATAATTAACACAAACCTTAATATTGAAGAGCTTGAAAGCCGTTACACTGCAAGAATAACCTCCCGCTTTATCGGTGAATATGCTCTTAAATCCTTTGTTGGTAACGACATCAGATTACTTAAAAAATTAGAAAAAAAGGGGTTCTAATAGAAAAATCCCTGTAAAACCTAAATCTTGGTAATTTTTTTAAAAGTAAATTCAAATAAAAGTATCCCTTATTCACAATAAGATGCGAATAAGGGATACTTTGCATTTTCACAGTTTTTATTTTTTAATTTTAAGCTTTTTCTCTTCGCCTTTTATAAGACGCTTAATGTTGTCCTTATGCCGCCAGAAAACTATTATTCCACCAAGCAAACTAAGGATAATTATTGCAATATCGGGATTAGCAATTCCGTCAAAACCGTTTATTCCGATAGAAAAGCCCACCACAAGCACTGTTGCAATAAGAGTACTGAGTGATACTATTCGAGTCACCAGCATATTAACGGCATATCCAATAAGTCCTGCAACTATTGCTAAAGGACAGCAAACAGCAAATATACCTACACTTGTTGCGGCACATTTTCCGCCCTTAAAGCCAAACCATATCGGAAAAGCGTGACCTACCATACAGGCAATACCGCAAATATATTTTCCGTACATTATCAGCATATCGGCATCGCTTCCGAAAACGGCTTTAAAAACAAGCATACCCAGCAAAGCAGCAGCGGCACCCTTTAAGGCATCACACAGAAAGGTAAGAATACCTGCAGTTTTTCCTGCAACGCGAAGTACATTTGTGGTTCCTGCATTACCGCTTCCGTGCTCTCTTACATCGGTTTTTGAAAAAACCTTAGTAAAAATTACTGCAAAGCTGATACTTCCTATAAGATATGCGGCTATTGGTGCCAGTACAGCTAATACTATCATTTTTTATCTTCTCCTCTTTCTCTGATAACAAAACGAACAGGTGTACCTTCAAGACCGAAAATCGAACGAATCTGATTTTCTAAATATCTCTGATATGAAAAATGGAATAATTCCTTATTATTACAAAAGCAAACAAAGGTGGGAGGCGCAGTAGATGCCTGAGTCATATAGTAAATTTTAAGACGCTTTCCTTTGTCTGTAGGCGGCTGAACTCTGGCAGTTGCATCAGCCAGAATATCGTTAAGCTTACCTGTAGAAATGCGCATATTATTCTGCTCATACACAAATTTTATAAGCTCAAAAAGTCTGTCAATGCGCTGTCCTGTTTTAGCAGAAATAAATATTATAGGGGCGTAGGGCATAAAGGAAAAGTCGTTCATCAGCTTCTTTCTGTAGGAATCCATTGTATAGCTGTCCTTAGCCACAGCATCCCACTTATTAACAGCAATTATACATGCCTTTCCTTCCTCCATAGCAAGACCTGCAACCTTTGAATCCTGCTCGGTAAAGCCTTCTACACCGTCAATCATAATAACACATACATCACTTCTTTCAATCGCCATCTGGGCTCTGAGCACACTGTATTTTTCTATCTGGTCTTCAACACGCGCTTTTCTTCTCAGTCCAGCAGTATCAATAAAATTATAGACAGTGCCTTCCTTTTCTATACGGGTATCAATAGCATCACGGGTAGTACCAGCTATATCCGAAACAATAGAACGCTCTTCCCCTGCAATACAGTTTATAAGAGAAGATTTTCCAGCGTTTGGTTTACCGATAACCGCAACATTGATTATATCATCTTCCTCTTCACCGTCATTTTCCTCGGGCAAAAATTCATATACCGCTTCAAGCAAATCCCCTGTACCGTGTCCGTGAACAGAGGAAACGGCAATAGGGTCACCAAGTCCTAAATTATAGAACTCATAAAACTCCATAGGTGTTTTGCCAAGACTATCGCATTTATTAACACAAAGCACCACAGGTTTGCCGCTTTTCTGAAGCATTGCGGCAATATCGTTATCCGCTGCTGTAACACCTGAGGTTAAATCGGTAACAAAAATAATTACATTAGCAGTTTCTATAGCAAGGTTAGCCTGTGCCCGCATTGATTTTAAAATTATATCATCGGTCTTAGGCTCAATACCGCCTGTATCAACAAGCATAATCTTACGGTTACACCATTCACAGTCCCCATATATTCTGTCTCTTGTGACACCAGGTGTATCATCAACTATTGACAGTCGCTGACCTATAAGCTTATTAAAAAGAGTAGATTTGCCCACATTTGGACGTCCTACCACAGCAACAACAGGTTTGGACATTATAATTCCTCCTTTACACCCATTATATTATCTATCAGCTCATAACCGTCATTATCGGTTATTTTTATTTTCACATTCAGTTTTTCTTCAACCTCTGATACGCTGATATTATCTAAAAATAAATCATTTTCATATCTTAGCATTGAAGACGGCAAGAGAAGCTCTTTGCCGATTTTTTTATCACTTAACTGTTTTATTATGTCGCCGCCTGTCACAAGACCGCTGACAGTAATTTTCTCACCGAAAAAGTCATTTTTTATGGCAATAACCTCACATTCAAGGTCCTTCCATTTTTCCTTGGCTTTTTCTACAATTTCTTTAATAAGCGGCTCGGCGGCAACTCCTGTTACTATGGTTTTACCAATACCGTCAGTTTTTCCGTCAAACAGTTCGATTGCATCAAAGGCTTCCTTTTTGAGCAGAGCCCACATACCAACGCCGTTATCGAGCTGATCAAAATCACCGTAAAAGTCACTGTCGGGAATTTCTCTGCCTGAGAGAAGATAAAACTCATCAGCGCCGTAAACCTTGCGAATACCGTATTTTTCTTTATATTTTACCGCATATTCCTCGATAATATCAAGAACCTCACAGGCTGTTTTCTCATTAAAGGGTTCGATTTCAGCAAGCTTTTCCCTATATTTTGTCAGTCCTACAGGAACACAGGCAACCGACCGAACATTTTCGTAGCACAAAAGGTCATTAAGACTTCTTTTAAGCTCGTCCCCGTCATTATACTGTGGACACAGAACAAGCTGACAGTTCATAGAAATGCCCGCATCATCAAATCTTTTTAAAATCTCAAGACATTCTCCTGCAAAACGGTTGTTCATCATTTTGCATCTGAGGGACGGGTTAGTGGTATGAACAGAAATATTAACAGGACTTATGTGCATTTTTATAATTCTGCTTATTTCATGCTCGGTAAGTCCCGTAAGGGTTATATAATTTCCGAAAAGAAAAGAAAGTCGAGAGTCATCATCCTTAAAATAAAGAGACTCTCTCATACCCTTTGGTAGCTGGTCGATAAAGCAGAAAATACACTTATTCTTACAGGAACGCTGTTCATCCATAAGATAAGAATCAAACTCAAGACCAAGTTCTTCATATTCGCCCTTATGAACAGTGATTTTTCTTACCTTGCCCGATTCGGTTTCTATTTCCAGCTTTAACCGTTTTTCATCCTGATAAAAACGATAATCAAGAACATCTATTATTTCATTTCCGTTTATGGTAAGAATTTTATCACCGTTATGAATTCCCTTTTTAAAAGCGGGAGAACCAGATGCCACATTATCAATTTTTACTGCCATACCGTTTTCACCTACCTCGAAAAAAAGAGCAGAGAGAAGCCGTTCCCCCTGCCCGTTTGTTTAAAGATTTAAGATTAATCTTCTACCTTAACTACCTGACGGTCACCGTAGTAACCACAAGCGCTGCAAAGGCGATGAGTGCGCTTGTACTCGCCGCAACGAGGACATTTTACGATTGCGGGAGCAGTAATCTTCCATAAATTATTACGTCTCTTATCTCTTCTTGCTTTAGATGTTTTTCTCTTTGGTACTGCCATTTTAAATACAACTCCTTAAAAATAAAAAGTTAATTTTCTTCTTTTAATAAATCAGCCAGAGCACTGAGTCTTGGATCAATCTGCTTTGTCTCGCAGCTACATTCACCGTCGTTCAGATTTTTGCCGCACATTGAGCATAAGCCCTTGCAGTCTTCTCGGCAAAGGTGCTTCATTGGAAGAGAAATGATAATTTCGGTATAGACAAGCTCATCTAAATCAAGCTTATAGTCTTCTACAATAATAATATCATCGCTGTCAGTTCCAACGATTTCGGGAGCCAAGGACTTTTCAAGCTCTACCGTATGACAAATATCGGTTGGTAGCCCGCACCTGTCACAAGGGGCTGAAAAGACATACACCATGCTGAGCGTCAGTGTGATAAGACCGGCTCTGTTTGTGATTTTTCCCTTTACCTCTACAGGCTTTTTGAGCGGATATTCACCCATATATTCGGTTTCGGAAAAATCAACAGTATGGTCAATGGGAACAGTATAATTCTCGGTAATAAACAGCTTTTTTAAATCAAGAATCACACATAATCCTCCCATCGTTACTAAAGTATTATATCCAATGAGGTTAAATTTGTCAATACCTTTTTTTAAGATAAATAAAATCAGAAATCACTTAGCTTTTAGTATTTCATTTGTGATAAAAAACACCATAATTTTGAATTGGATAAAAATAATTGTCAACCACAATTTTTTGTGTTATAATTTTATAAAATATAGAGAGGTGATAATTTTATGAAAATGAAAATGTCTTTCCGTTGGTACGGCGAAAGCGACCCCATATCCCTTAAATATATTTCACAGATTCCCGGTATGCGCTCTGTTGTTTCTGCTGTTTATGATGTTGCGCCGGGACAGGTATGGCCTGAAGAAAGCCTTGCAAAGTTAAAAGCACAATGTGAAGAAAACGGTCTTGTTTTCGATGTTGTTGAATCCATTCCTGTTCATGAGGATATTAAGCTTGGCAGAAAAAATGCTGACAGTCTTATTGATGTGTACTGTGAAAATATCCGCCGTTGTGCAAAATACGGTGTTAAGTGTGTAACATATAATTTTATGCCTGTTTTCGACTGGACAAGAACTCAGCTTGATAAAGAAGCTAAAGACGGCTCTACCAGCCTTGTTATGTATATGAACCAGCTTAAAGGTCTTAATCCATTAACCGATGATATTGACCTTCCCGGTTGGGATGCAAGCTACAGTAAGGACGAAATCCGTGACCTTATCACCGCCTATGGAGAGCTTGGTGAAGAAGGGCTATGGAAAAATCTGGAAAAATTTCTCAAAAAGGTTATTCCTGTCGCAGAGCAGTACGGAGTAAGAATGGCTATTCACCCTGATGACCCGCCCTATTCAATTTTCGGTATACCGAGAATTATTACCTGTGAGGAAAATCTGGACAGAATGTTATCTATTGTGGACAGTCCTTCCAATACTCTGTGCCTTTGTACAGGTAGTCTTGGCTGCGCTTCTTTCAACAATATACCCAAGCTTGTTGAAAAGTATGTTAAAAAAGACAGAATTGGCTTTATGCATATAAGAAATGTGCTTCTTATGGAGGACGGCTCCTTTGAGGAAACTGCCCATCTTTCCTCCTGTGGCTCTTTAGATATTGCCGAAATTGTTAAAATACTGGCTCAAAACGGTTTTGAGGGTTACGTTCGTCCCGACCACGGAAGAATGATTTGGGGCGAAACTGGTAAACCCGGCTATGGACTTTTTGACAGAGCCTTAGGTGCGGCTTATATCAACGGTCTTTTTGAAGCTTACGAAAAGGAAGGTAAAAATTAATGATAAAAAATGTTCTTGATACCGATTTATCGGGTAAGGTTTGTGTTGTAACAGGTGCAGGTGGTGTTCTTTGCAGTCATTTTGCTAAGGTTCTCGCCAGAGCCGGTGCCAAGGTTGCCCTTCTTGACCTTAATGAAGAGGCTGCAAAAGCTTACGCTGATGAAATAAACGCAGAGGGCTTAGTTGCAAAGGCTTATGCCTGTAACGTACTTGATAAAGTTATTTGCAACGAGGTTGCCGAAAAGGTAAAAGCAGAGCTTGGTCCTTGCGATATTCTTATAAACGGTGCAGGCGGAAACAACCCAAGAGCCACTACTGATAAGGAATACTATGAAGCAGGAGACATTGATGCCGATACAAAAAGCTTCTTTGACCTTGACAGCGAGGGCGTTGGATTTGTATTTAACTTAAACTTCCTCGGCACACTTATTCCAACACAGTGCTTTGCTGCACAGATGCTTGGCAGAAAGGGTTGCAGTATTCTAAATATTTCTTCTATGAACGCCTATACTCCCCTTACCAAAATCCCTGCATATTCAGGAGCAAAGGCAGCTATTTCTAACTTTACTCAGTGGTTAGCTGTACATTTTTCAAAAGAAGGTATAAGAGTAAACGCTATTGCCCCAGGATTTTTCTCTACAAAACAGAATGCAAAGCTACTCTTTAACGATGACGGCACACCAACTGCCAGAACAGGCAAAATTCTTGCCGCAACTCCAATGGGACGTTTCGGCGAAACTGCAGAGCTTGAGGGTGGTCTGCTTTTCCTCTTAAATGAAAAAGCTGCAAGCTTTTTTACCGGTGTAGTTCTTCCCAGAGACGGCGGATTCTCTGCCTACAGCGGAGTATAACTGCTTTAAATTCCGCAAAATCTTCTGTTTTTTAGCCGACTTTTTCCGTTGACAAAACTTAACATATATATTAAAATGTGAAAGGTTTAACATTCAAAATATAATTAAGGAGTGTATTTTTTGGATTTTATTCAAAACACCTTCGGTTTTCTTTGGGAATTCGCCTCTCAGATAACCTGGCAGCAAATTGTTATGTGGCTTATCGGCGGAACCCTTATCTTTCTTGCTATCAAGAAAGAAATGGAGCCTACCCTACTGCTTCCGATGGGATTCGGTACAATTCTCGTTAACTTCCCATTTTCTGCAGCTATCGGTGATGCTCACGAACCTGGCTTTTTAACCACACTGTTTAATGCAGGCATTTCCAATGAGCTGTTTCCACTGCTTCTTTTTATAGGTATCGGTGCTATGATTGACTTCGGTCCTGTGCTTTCTAACCCTAAATTAATGATTTTCGGTGCGGCTGCGCAGTTCGGTATATTCTTTACCCTTTGTCTTGCAAGTGTATTCTTTGCAGAAAACGATGCCGCTTCCATAGCAATTATCGGTGCGGCTGACGGTCCTACCTCTATAGTAGTTTCCCAGAAGCTCAATTCCAACTATCAAGGTGCAATAATGGTTGCCGCTTATTCATATATGGCGCTTGTTCCCATTATTCAGCCTCCTGTTATCAAGGCTCTTACAACTAAGAAAGAGCGTATGATTCGTATGCCCTATAAGCCTGCAAATGTTTCCAAGGCAACAAAGATTCTCTTCCCAATTGTTGTAACCCTTATCTCCTGTATAATTGCACCTTCTGCCGCTTCTCTTATCGGTTCTCTTATGTTCGGTAACCTTATCAGAGAGTGCGGAGTGCTTGATTCTCTTTCTGACACAGCACAGAATGTTCTCGCAAACCTTATTACCATATTCCTTGGTATAAGCGTAGCTTCCCAGATGGTTGCAGAAAAATTCTTGCAGAAGGAAACCCTGCTTATTCTCGGTCTTGGCCTTGTTGCATTTATTGTAGATACTGCAGGCGGTGTGCTTTTTGCAAAATTCTTAAACCTCTTCTTACCGGAAGGCAAGAAATTCAACCCAATGATTGGCGCTGCAGGTATTTCTGCATTCCCAATGTCATCTCGTGTTGTTCATAAGTTGGGTCTTGAAGAAGATAATCAGAATTTCCTTCTTATGCATGCAACAGGTGTTAACGTTTCAGGTCAGGTTGCATCAGTTATTGCTGGTGGTATGATTCTCAGCTTCTTTGGTAATTAATGGAGGTATCAGTTATGT
>JBGUVH010000012.1:0-8192 GCA_045134215.1 Acutalibacteraceae bacterium | reverse complement strand
CGCCATAAGAATGGCAGAACGGTTGTTTTCATTTTCATTTTCGGTATTGCAGTAAACTACAGATAATCTGAAATCACCCACATTAATACCCATTCCCTGCTGTACAAAGCTGAAATCGATATTTTTATCACGTACCGCATCATAAACATTCAGAGCATTTTCGTATATTTCTTCGCTTTTATCGGGTAAAGATGGCGCAACTACATTAAGGACAGGAAACTCATCAATTACGTCTTTAACTCCGCCTATATGATCGGAATGCCAATGTGTAAGAACCAACGCATCAATACCTGTTACACCAAATTTTTTGAGTTTTCGCACTATATCTATACTTTCGCCGTCACCTGTATCTACAAGTACAAATCTTCCGTTACTGCGCACAAGAGCGGAGTCACCCTCACCTACATTAAGAAAGGTAATACTGTCACTTACCTCATCAAAGGAAGAGTCGTTGCCATACAGCCTGTCCCATGTCGGAATAAACGATAAATCAACAAACTGAATAAGTATAAAACAGGTTACTGCAACAGCTACAAGAGTAACAAGAACCGCTCTTATCAGCTTTGAAAAAATACTATTCTTCACTTGCTTCCCGTTCCATCAATTCATCCATAGTAATAAGTATCTGTCGTGGCTTAGCGCCTTCAAATGGACCTATAACGCCCTTTGCCTCCATTTGATCCATAATACGAGCCGCTCTTGAATAACCCAGCTTCAGTCTACGCTGAAGGAAGGACGTTGAAGCCTGTCCAACTTCAACAACAGCTCTTATAGCCTCTTTAAGCATGGGATCGTCTTCGTTTCCGCCGTTCCCTTCATCAGCAGCAGAGCCCTTACCTTTCTTCTGAGCAACAGAAAGTCGTTCAATTTCGCCCTGAATTTCTTCGCTGTAATCTGAAGAACGGTTACCCTTTATAAATTCAACGACAGCTTCAACCTCTTCATCACTTACAAAACAGCCCTGGAGACGACCCGGCTTTGAAGCGCCGACAGGATTGAAGAGCATATCACCTCTACCAAGCAGCTTTTCAGCGCCGCCAATATCAAGAATTGTACGACTGTCTACCTGAGAAGCAACCGCAAACGCAATACGTGTTGGAACATTTGCCTTAATAACACCAGTCACAACATCAACAGACGGACGCTGTGTAGCAATAAGCAGATGCATACCCGCTGCTCTTGCTTTAGCTGCAATACGGTTGATAGAATCTTCAACCTCACCGGGCGCGGTAATCATAAGGTCCGCAAGCTCATCTATTATAATGACAATCTGGGGAAGCTTCTCAAGCTCACAGTCAAGCTCACAAAGACGGTTAAAGCCCACAAGGTCACGAACATTATTGTCAGCAAACAGACGGTATCTTCTTTCCATTTCGGTTACAGCCCAGCCTAAAGCACCTGATGCTTTTCTCGGGTCGGTAACAACAGGCACAAGGAGATGAGGAATTCCGTTATAAATTCCAAGCTCAACAACCTTTGGGTCTATCATCAGCATTTTGACCTCATCAGGCGCCGCTTTATATAAAATACTCATAATTATTGAGTTGATGCATACCGATTTACCGGAGCCTGTCTGACCTGCAATAAGACCGTGAGGCATTCTTCCTATATCAGTTACAATAGGATTACCTGCTATATCCTTACCCATAGCAACTGTCAACTTACTTTTAGAGTTGGTAAATGCAGCAGATTCAATGATTTCACGAACGGTAACCGTATTGCAAATCTTATTTGGAACCTCTATACCAACAGCCGCTTTATTGGGTATCGGCGCTTCTATACGCACACCTGCCGCAGCAAGTCCCAGTGCAATATCATCGGCAAGATTAGTAATCTTACTGATTTTAACACCGGCACAGGGCTGAAGCTCAAAACGGGTAACGGTAGGTCCTCTGCTTATATCCATAAGCTTGGTTTCTACACCAAAGCTTCTTAGTATTTCAACAAGCTTATTAGCGGTGGTTTCAAGCTCATTAGTCACAGAAGCGCCACCTTCCTTTGACTGTTCCCTCAGCAAAGTGATAGGGGGAAACTGATAGCTTTCTTCCTCGGTGATTTCGATAGTATCCTCTATTTCCTGTTTAACACTTTCTATTTCTGCCTTCGTTTCTTCTGCAGTCATTTTAATTTTTTCAGGCTCAGCCTCTTTTTCAGTCACCTTTGCTACAACTTCGTTAATTTCGCTGGTAGTGTCGGGTGATATGCTCTCGGTATCCACACCGTTATATGTATCAACAAGTCGTTTCTGTTTAACCGACAGAGGTACATTATCGTGGGACTCTATAGGCTCGTCAACAGGAATATCCACAAGACGACGCCGACGCTTTTCCTCTTTAACCTCATTAATGGTAGCCTCTGCTTTTTTTCCTACAGCTCTTACGGGAACACTTGCACCTCTGTATAGCTTTGCGACACTTGTACCGGTAATAATCATAAGCATAGCAACCAAAAAAATAACCATAATTATTACTGCGCCTGTTTTTTCAAAAAGCTGATAAAGCGCATTTCCAAAAATCGCACCAAAAGCACCGCCACCCTTCCAAGAGTGTACAGTGAATACACTTAAAATATGTGCGCCGTATGACAATGCTTCAAAAGTAGAGAAAACATCAGCTGCAGCGCCTATAAGCGCTATAAGAACACCAGCCTCTATCGCCTTCAGCTTAAATAAGCCACTCAGTTTTCCCATAGAATATATAACAGTAACGGTGAATATATATACAGGATATAGAAATGCCGTAATACCAAAAAGTCCGAATATAATGTTATGTAAGCTTAGCCACACCTTTCCTCCGGGATATACAGCTAGTGCAAACAAAAACACAGAAACAGCAAACCATACCACAGCCAACAATTGATTGACTGCGGGTTTTACTGCCGTTTGTTTTGTTTCGGTTTTCTTCTTTGTGGTCTTCTTTTTACGATTAGCCATTTTTAACTCCTTTATCGGTTTTATCTATAAGATTATAAAGCTTTGAAATTGCATCACTTAATGAGCCTATAGAATCTATAAGTCCGTATTCGACAGCTTTTTTGCCGTCAAGCACACTACCTACATCAGTAACAAGCTCATCAGTATTAAAAAGCAGTGACTCGAATTTTTCGGTTGTTATATTAGAATTTTTTGTAACAAAATCAGTGATTCTTTCTTGAATACGCTTAAAATGATTCATAGTCTGAGGAACACCGATAACAAGACCGTTCATTCGTACAGGATGAATAGTCATAGTAGCGCTTTGAACTATAAAGGAAAAATCAGCTGATACAGCAAGCGGTACACCAATTGAATGACCGCCGCCAAGCACAAGAGAAACCGTAGGCTTCTTCATTCCAGAAATCAGCTCAGCAATAGCAAGACCTGCCTCAACATCACCGCCAACGGTGTTAAGTATTACCAGAAGTCCATCAATATTTGCGTCCTCTTCAATTGCAACAAGCTGTGGTATAACATGCTCATACTTGGTGGTTTTTGACTGTTCGGAAAGAATAGTGTGTCCTTCGATTTCACCCACTATAGTAAGGCAGAAAATGTGTCGGTTATCCCGAGTAAATGTCACCGACCCCATATTCTTAAGTTCTTCGTAAACACTGCTGTTTTCTTTCTTTTCTTCTTTGCTCATTAAACTCATCCTCCAACTTTATTATTGGAGAATTATACGGATTTATTATACTATTTATAAAAAGAATTTTCAAGAGTTTTATAACGATACATAAGAATATATATTTTTTTGTTGAGTTTTCAATTTTTATGTGGTATACTACTAAGGAATAAATTATCTATTTGGTTACGGAGGAAGCTATTATGGCTAAAAAATTAATAATAACCAGTGACAGCACTACCGACTTAAGTCCCGAGCTAATTGAACGCTACAATGTTAAAATTCTGCCCTTGGGAATCACACTTGGTGGTAAAACCTACCGCGACGGTATTGACATCAACCCAGACTTAATATATGACCATTATAACAAAACAGGTGAACTTCCAAAAACATCTGCAGTCAACATCGAAGAATGTATAGATTTTTTCCAACCACTTGTTAACGAGGGTTATTCTATTGTTCATTTTTCTCTTAGCTCCGAAATGTCTTCAACCTTCAATAACTGCCGACTTGCTGCGCAGGAGTTTGAAGATGTTTATGTTGTAGACACCAAAAACCTTTCAACCGGTGGCGGACTTTTAGTTATTTCTGCATCAGAAATGGCCGAAAAAGGACTTGAAGCTAAGGAAATTGCTGAAAAATGCAGTGAAATTGCCCAAAGAGTTGATGCCACCTTCGTTATAGATAATCTTGAATTTTTACACAAGGGTGGCAGATGCAGCGCAGTTGCAGCCTTTGGTGCAAACCTTCTTAAGCTTAAGCCTTGTATTGCCGTTCGAAGCGGTAAAATGGGTGTTATTAAAAAATACCGCGGAAAGTATGAAAATGTTCTGCTTGAGTATATAAGAGATATGATTGGCGATGCTTCCGATATAGAGCTTGACCATATATTCGTTACCCACGCAGGCTGTGAGCAATCAATATGCGATGCCTGCATCGAGCAGGTGAAAGAACTTGCTCCATTCAAAGAGATACACTTCACAAGAGCGGGTTCCACCATTTCCTCTCACTGCGGAAAAAATACGCTGGGCGTTCTCTTTATCCGTAAGTCACCTATCGAGTAAATCTGCATATACTGACAACAGGAGCCAACAAAGGATATCCTGTTTAATCCGGCGGTAATGCTCATTATCCACAGAATTACCGGAATGCTCCTTTAATATAAAAAAGACCCGATTTTTCGGGTCTTTTGTTTTATATCAAATCTTCAAACGTAGCTTCCTCTTCTTCTCCTGTATCAAGACCAAGACTGCGTCTAAGCTCTATGTCAGCATCAGGATTTTCCTCATAATATGGGTCAATAATATATTTTCTGATTGCACCGAATACCCCAAACTGAATAACAAGATAATGATATAACGGATAGAAGAAAATGGTAATAACTGCAAGAATACCTGCCACAAGAGGTGTAACAAGGCCTAAGATAAATAAACCGTATATAATTGCCCAGTAAGAACCTATACACAAAAGCATTATGACATTATTCTTTAGATTTATTATAAAAAACTTAAAGCTGTTAAGATATATTTGCGAGGTTTTCATATTGAAGGTTATAACCATAAACCAAATATAAAACTTCATAACCGTAAACATAATAACCAGAAATACAGATATACCAAGGCCGATAACACCGATATATTTACCGGCAACAGCAGGATTGCTTATAAAAAAATCAAGGTCAAGAACAAGAAAAGAAGTAATTATTATGTTGAGTATACCAATACCAATTCCCTGCTTCCAGTTCTTTTTTATAACAGTAAAAAAATCAGAAAGCCCAAAGGAATGCTTATTTCTTGAAATACTGCGGGTTACTGTAGTCATACCAAGAGCAGACAGTCCGGGAATAATAAACAAAATGCAGTAAATAAGACACACAGGTATCATTTTCCAAGCGTTTCTGAAAAAAGCTTCAAAAAACTTCACAAAGGTACGTTTTTCAGGCCCGTTTTTACTAACTCCCGGACCTTCCTTGTTATAATTGTAAAAAAGTCCCATTTATATACTCCTTACACTTTCTTTTTAAAAACTGCTTTTTCCAATAGCTTTATATCCTTATATCCAAGGTAATATGCTAACATAGATACGACAGGCAAATACAGAACTAAAAGAAAACATAGTAATAACTGTACTACGGACAACTCTGAAGCATTCTGTGCGCCGCCATATATCCAAGTAAGCACACTGTGAAAATGAGAATTAAGCAGTCTGTATGTACTTAAAAACGCAGGACTTAAAATTTTAAAAGAGGAAAGCAACAGCAATACATATACAGCTAAAGACGGAGCAGTAGCAATACTGCCAATAACAAGACCGCGCAGCTTATTTTCCTTTGCTCTTGAAAACTTAACTGCAGAAATATCCTTGTTACCAATTTCCCAAAGAGTGCCGTAAAGTATTCCCGTCATCATTACAAAGCTGAATATCTGTGAAAGAAGCATAGATACCGTCTGCTTAGTTTCGGAGAGCTCTGTAATTCTTATTTTACTGAGCTGATCCTCTGGAATCTCTCCGCAATTACAACCCGGAGGGTTTTCATCCTTCTCGTTATGCTGACAAATAAGCTCTTCTTTTCCTGTTTCGCTGTTAAATCGGTATACATTATAGCCCACTGTGTCACTGAAAGCCGCTGTTATTGCGAAATTAAAGGATAAAAACACAAAAAGGCACATAACGATACCTATTGCAAATTTAGAGAATAATTTTGCGCCCTGACCTATCAAAACCGCACACCTTCCTTGTCTTGTATTACAGGTAATTATAACCTATAAAAATAGAAAAAGCAAGTAAATCAACGATTTACTTGCTTTATTTACAAAAAGTACATAATAGCCAAAGCCGTCACAAGCAATAAAAAGCTTACTGCCGATGATATAGTCAGAATTTTCCTGCGTCTTACTCGTTCACGAATCACAGCCTCTCTTAGAGAATATGCCTTGTCAGAGCGTTGAAGACTTTTGATTAACTCCCCTGCCTCTGTAGAAAGCTTTCGCGAATTTTTATTGACATACTCAGGTGCAACAAAAAGAATAACCTTAGAAAAATATCTGTTGCCTGTGTCTGTTATTTCAATTACCGATTTATTTACACCTTTAACCATATTATACCTCCAAAAATCTCTGTTTTTATTTTTAACAAACTTTAAAGTTATTATACAGGTTTACATAAAATTGTTGATAACTCGGTTCATAACTTCAATAACTGTTGATAAACAGTAGGTTTGATGCATTAAGGTTCACATAATTTGCGGTTTTATGTAAACCTATCTTATTTTTCTTTATTATTCGACATAAGTATGATATAATGACCATAGGTGATATAATTATGGCTTTCGTTTCCTTTAAAAACAATTGTGCAATACTGAAAAAAAATGAACTATTTGATCTGAAAAAGACCTTTTTGTGCGGACAGTGTTTTCGCTGGGAAGAAAAAGACGGTGTATGGAGCGGTATCGTCAAGGGACGGCATTTATCGTTAAAGGAAGAAAAAGGATATATAATATTATTTCCCTGTACAGAGCAGGATTTTAATAGTCTTTGGCGCGATTATTTCGATTTAGCGAGAGATTACAGCGCTGTAAATGAAATTCTATCAATAGACAAAATACTCAGCAGAGCCGCCGTATACGGAAAAGGTATACGAATACTTAATCAAGACCCTTGGGAAGCGCTTTGCTCTTTTATAATTTCTCAGAACAATAATATTCCCCGCATTAAAGGAATCGTATCAAGGCTTTGTGAAGCCTTCGGTGAAAGAATTCAAGGCGGTTATTCTTTTCCAAGAGCAGAAAAAATAGCTTCTCTTTCTGTAGAAGACCTTTCCCCTCTTCGCTGTGGCTTTCGTGCAAAATATATTCTTGATGCCGCAAAAAAGGTTTCATCCGGAGAAATAAACTTTGAAGAGCTTAAAGCTATGGAAAGTGCCACTGCCAGAGAAAAGCTGATAACAATCTATGGAGTAGGCGAAAAGGTTGCCGACTGCACCCTTCTCTTCGGTCTTGGACATATTGATGTCTGTCCAAAGGATGTATGGATAAAACGAGCATTAAGTGTTTTGTATAACGGAGAATTTCCCGAATGTGCAAAAGACTTTGCAGGAATTGCACAGCAGTATTTATTCTACTACGCAAGAGAAACAAAGCTTGATATATAAAGAAAATCAGACTGTAGGCAGTCTGATTTTTTAGTCCATAGCAAGTCCGAGATAGGCTTTATCATTGAGAATGTATCCAAGACTTTTATATACCGCATATCTTTCAGTACCGTTACAAGTAGGCGCCTCACCGCTAACATAAGCAGGCAGATTTTTATCATCACCTAAAAATTCCTTGATTTTCCGCGAAATTTTTTCCTTAATAATCAAGTAAGTGGGATTATCAAGACTATCCGTAATAACATCACAGTAAGAGGTAAGAAGTGTATAAAATTCATCGCAGTATTCAACGAAAATTTCATCACAAAGAATTTTTCGAATTCTTTTTATATCTTTTATATCTTTAACGAAAACCGACTCTAAGGAAGATTTATTTCCTTTAAGAACAGTATAGCTTTTGAAGAATTTTTCCTCAAAGTCCAATTTGGCATAAAAGTCGAAAAG
>JBGUVH010000011.1:0-3144 GCA_045134215.1 Acutalibacteraceae bacterium | reverse complement strand
CAAGTGTACGGTTATCCTCTCCCATACCGCCAATGCTTTCGGTAATCCACATCGGGTCACCGCCGAACAGCTCGTTGTATTCGGGCGTACGGAGATGTCTTGCCATACGAAGCTTGATAACAAGGTCATCAATAAGCTCCTGAGCCTGACTTTCGGTTAAAATACCCTTTTCCATATCACGTTCAATATAAATATCAAAGAAGGTGCTTGTTCTGCCGAAGGACATAGCGGCGCCGTTTTGCTCCTTATTAGCGGCAAGATAACCGAAATAGGTCCACTGAATAGCTTCTCTTGCATTTTTTGCAGGCTGTGAAAAATCAAAGCCGTACATAGCAGCCATATCCTTCATAAGAGAAAGGAATCTGATTTGCTGCGCTACCTCTTCGAGTAAGCGGATATTATCGGCGGTCATTGTATTTTTGCCGATTTCATTCTTATCCTTTTTCTTTTCTTCAATAAGGATATCGATACCGTAAAGAGCTACTCTTCTGTAGTCGCCGATAATTCTGCCTCTGCCATAGGCATCGGGAAGTCCTGTGAGAAGGGCACAGTGACGGGCAGCCTTCATTTCGTCGGTATATACTCTGAATACACCGTCATTGTGAGTGGTACGGTACTGGAAGGAATTTTCAACTTTGTCTGAAAGCTTATAACCGTAAGCCTCACAGGCAGAACGAGCCATACGGATACCACCAAAGGGATTGACACCGCGTTTTAAGGGCTCATCAGTCTGAAGTCCTACAATGATTTCGTTTTCTTTATCAATATAACCGGGGGCATAGGCACACAGAGAAGAAACGGTATCTACGTCAATAGAGAGAACACCGCCGTTTTCTTGTTCCTTTTTCTGAAGGCTTCTGAACTTTTCCATCAAAGCATTTGTTCTGTCAGTAGCCTTGCAAAGAAAAGAACCGTCAGCCTCATAGGGATGATAGTTATTCTGAATGAAGTCACGGACATCAATTGTATCCTGCCATCTTCCGTTTTTAAAGCCTTTCCATTGTTCGAATTTCATTTAAATTCCTCCATAATTAACTGTTGTTTGTTAAAAAATCAACAGACAAATGAGCATAAAAATAAGTAGCTAAGAAAAACTTAACTACCCAGACGGACGGTATAACAAAACCTACAGTCTGCACTGTGTCAATTCACATACCCGTCAGCAAACTGCCTTTGTATGTATAATACCACAACCTATAGTGTATTGCAACTAAAAAATATCTAAATATGCAATTTTTGTGAAAAAGCAACTAAAATTTAACGGTATTTATGTTTTATTTTACTTGACTTGATGATTTTAAAGTGTATACTTATATAATAGAATATAATGGAGGATAATATTATGAAAGATTACAATATAGATACTAAATGCGTTCAGGGAGGCTACAGGGCTGGAAACGGAGAGCCAAGACAGGTTCCTATTATTCAGAGTACAACCTTTAAATACGAGTCCTCAAGTGAAATGGGAAAGCTCTTTGACCTTGAGGCTTCGGGTTATTTTTATTCCCGTCTCCAGAATCCTACCAACGATACTGTTGCAGCAAAGATTTGTGAGCTTGAAGGCGGAACCGCAGCTATGCTTACGTCTTCGGGTCAGGCAGCAAGCTTTTATAGTGTATTCAATATTGCTTCCTGTGGTGACCATGTTATTGCTTCCTCAGCTATTTACGGTGGAACCTATAACCTGTTTGCTGTTACAATGAAGAGAATGGGAATTGATTTTACCTTTGTTTCACCTGATATAAGCGAAGAGGATTTACAGAAGGAATTCAGAGAGAATACAAAGGCTGTATTCGGCGAAACCATTGCAAATCCTGCTCTTGTTGTTCTTGATATTGAAAAGTTTGCCCGTGTAGCACATAAAAACGGTGTACCTCTTATTATTGATAATACCTTTGCAACTCCTGTTAATTGCCGTCCTTTTGAGTGGGGAGCTGATATTGTTACCCATTCAACAACCAAATATATGGACGGACATGGAAGCGGGGTAGGCGGTTGTATTGTTGATTCAGGAAAGTTTGACTGGACTAAGTATCCCGATAAATTCCCCGGTCTTTGTACACCTGACGAAAGCTACCACGGTGTTACCTATACCCAGCGTTTCGGACTTGAGGGTGCTTATATAACCAAGGCTACTGCTCAGCTTATGCGTGATTTGGGTTCAATTCAGTCACCACAGAACGCTTATCTTGTAAACCTCGGTTTAGAAAGCCTTCATGTAAGAATGCAGCGTCACTGTGAAAACGGTATGGCTGTTGCAAAATATCTTCTTACCGATGACAGAATTGCATGGGTTAAATACCCCGGTCTTGAGGGCAGTGAGGATGAGGCTCTTGTTAAGAAATATCTGCCAAATGGCTCCTGCGGTGTTGTAAGCTTTGGTGTAAAGGGCGGCAGAGCTGCTGCAGAAAAGTTTATGGCAGGGCTTCATATTGCCGCTATTGAAACCCATGTTGCCGATGCAAGAAGCTGCTGTCTGCATCCTGCAAGTGCTACTCACCGTCAGATGAGCGACGAAGAACTCCTTTCTGCAGGTGTTCTTCCTGACCTTGTACGCTTCTCCTGTGGACTTGAGAGCAGTGATGACCTTATTAATGATATTAAGAATGCTTTAGACAATATATAAAGAGAGTTGGTTTAGACTATGCCTATCAGAATACCCAATGATTTGCCAGCTGTAAAGACATTACTTAATGAGAATATTTTTGTAATGCCTGAGCAGCGAGCAGTTACTCAGGATATTCGTCCTTTAAGAATATTGCTTCTTAATTTAATGCCTAATAAAATTGCTACCGAAACTCAGCTTTCCCGACTTCTCGGTAATACTCCCTTACAGGTAGAGCTTGAGCTGATTCACACAAGCACATATCATTCTAAAAATACTTCCTCTGAGCATCTTCTTGCTTTCTATAAGACCTTTAAGGATGTTAAAGACCAGACCTTTGACGGTATGATAATTACAGGAGCTCCTGTTGAAAAAATGGAGTTTGAAGAGGTAGAATACTGGGAAGAGCTTTGCGAGATTATGGAATGGACAAAAACTCACGTTCATTCCACCTTCCATATTTGCTGGGGAGCACAGGCAGGGCTTTATTATCATTACGGAATTAAGAAATACCCTCTTGAAAATAAGCTGTTCGGTGT
>JBGUVH010000010.1:0-23617 GCA_045134215.1 Acutalibacteraceae bacterium | reverse complement strand
ACGTCACCGTTATAGCTGTTCTCAATTGGAAGCAAAACACAGTCACACTCACCGCCGACAGCCGCTTCATAAGCATTTTTAAAGCTGTCATAAGGCACTGCACAGCATTTACTAAATATTTTTTCAGCAGCCACCTGAGCAAAGGCACCGGGAACGCCTGCAAAAGCAACCCGCATACCGCTATTCAGCCTTCCCTGATAGCTTCTGGAAATTGCCATATTATTGCGAAGAAAGTTAATATAATAAGACCGAAGAACCTCATCCTCAACGAGAGCAGAGTTACGGCTTATAACCTCTTCCTCTCTTGTGGAATCAAGAATAGGAAGTCCTCTCTCTTTTTTATATTCAGCCACTCGCTTTGCGGCTTCCATCCGCTCACAAAAAAGCTTTGCCATTTCTTTATCTATTCGGTTTATTTCCTGTCTTGCAATATCTAATTTGTCCATTATTTGTACTCCTCTATGAGCTTTTTAAAAGCAGGAAGAGAATTTCCAATCTGCTCTGTTGAAACACAGTAAGAAATTCTTACATAGCCACCCATTCCAAAGGAATCGCTTGGAACGAGAAGAAGCTCATACTTCTTTGCTTTTTCTGCAAAAGCGGCGGCATCCGCTTCGGGTGATTTAACAAAAAGATAAAATGCACCGTCGGGCTTTACAGCGGTATAGCCGTATGATGTAAGAGCGTTATAAAGAAGCTCTCTGTTTTTGTTATATATGCCCACATCAGCAGTCTTGCCAAGGTTTTCGGCAACCACTCTTTGCAGCATACTGGGAGCGCAAACAAAGCCTAAAGCTCTTCCTGCACCACAAACTGCGGCAAATACAAGGGAAGCCTCACAACAGTTTGGTGAAACAAATATATAACCGATTCTTTCACCTGGTAAAGAAAGAGATTTACTAAAGGAGTAGCAAACAATTGTGTTATTATAATACTTGGCAGGGAAAGGCACCTCTACCCCACCGTAAACCAATTCTCTGTAGGGCTCATCAGAAATAAGGAAGATTTCTTTAGAATATTCCTGCTGTTTTTTATTAAGCAAAGAAGTAAGCTCTATTATGGTTTCTTCACTGAAAACAACACCTGTAGGATTGTTGGGAGAATTGATAATTATCGCCTTTGTGTTTTTATTAATTGCCTTTTCAAGAGCAGGTATATCTATCTGAAAATCAGGCTCACGGCAGTTTACAACAACGCATTTAAAACCTGCCTTTTCAGCAAATACCCTGTATTCAGGGAAAAATGGAGCAAGGAGAATAACCTCGTCCCCTTCATTAGCAAGAGCACTAAGGGTTATGGTAAGAGATGCAGCCGCACCACAGGTCATATAAATATTGGCAGCAGTTGCTTTGACTCCAGAGGTTTCTTTTATGTAATCTGCAATTTTTGTTCTTACCGCCATATCACCGGGGGCAGAGGTATATCCGTGAAGTAGTACACTGTCCTCATTATCAATAAGCTTCTTAATGGTATCATCCACACTTTTAGGTGCGGGAACGCTTGGATTGCCGATGCTGAAATCGAATACCTTATCCTCTCCGATTTGCGCTTTTCTTGCCTTTCCATATTCAAATAGCTGTCTGATAGCAGAGCTTGCTGTACCAAGCTGTAGCATTTTTTTATTAAGCATAATTCTCGCCTACTTTGTTAAAATAATATTTAATCCATTATATTATATAGCACTATTTTTTCACCGTCAAGAAAAAAGCCCTATTTTTTGCATAAAAATGCAAAAAAAGACTGCCATTCAGATGAACAGCAGTCTTTTATTAATTCATTCTTAGATTTCAGGAATCTCGATTTCAACTTCCTTGCCGATAGCATTTGACTTGATAATGCCATCAATAATAGCCTTTACTTCGTCTGCGCTGTTGTTAAACAGACCTGCAAACTCAACGGCATCGTAACCCATTTTTTTAATTTCTTTCAGTGTTCCGGCAAAATCAGCTTCCATTGCATCTCTTACAGAATAGAGCTGAATACCGATAGGTAATTTACTCATAATAAATTAACCCCCGTATCTAAAAAATTTCAAGCAAACAAAGAGATAGCTTTAAGGATATAAAAACAAAATTAAACAAAATAGTAAAGACAAAATAACAAAAAATATGGACAAATTTTGTTTTTCGTTCAATTCGCCGAATTAGGTTAGTTCATTTTGTGAAAATTTCCTTGTTTATCATACAAAAAGACTTCGGTTTTCACCGTATACTGCGGTGCGGATATATGAAACGCTTACTGTTTTTCCTATTCTTTCAGTATAAGAAGCAACAATAAGTGAAGGGTTAATATTATCATTCCCCGCAGGCAGAATAACCGACACGCAGTTCCCTTCTATCCTGCTTTCAGCAATCCTTGAGGATATTTCATCAACCTTAATTTCACCTTTTTTAGTTTTTTTTGAAATCACCACATTACCGCCGTTTAAATATTCATAAAAACCCTGTGCTTCATTTTCGTCAGCAAAAGTAAGGTCAAAGCCAGCTTCAGAAATTTTGCCAACCTTCATAACAGGCTCGTCCACTTTTATGATTTTTATATCACAGGGCAAAACCTCTGACAACCTTTCTGCCACCGTTTCAAAGGAAACAGCTTCATCAACAAGGCGGAAATCAAGTACTTCATATCTGCTTTCAAAGCCGAGAGAAAGAGGAAGTGCAAAGGTAAGATAAGGGTGAGGGTTAAAGCCCTCGGTGTACCATATAGGTAGTCCGCTTTTTCTTAAAATTCTGGTAAAAAACCTATTCATATCAAGATGGGAAACAAACTTAAGTGTTCCTTTCTTGGAGAAAAATACTCTAATGTTTTTCAAAGCAAACACCCTCCCCGTAACAATTTGCACCGCATCCTGCACAGGAAATACGGCAATTCGGCGTAGTCTTTTCCTCTTTCGCAAGCTTATTCTGTTCTATAAAAAACCTCTTCGTAACAGCATAATCAAGATGCTCCCAAGGAAGAATTTCATCATAGGCGAAATTCCTACAGCTATAGTCTTCAGGTTTTACATTGCATTTCTCAAAAGCTTCAAGCCATTTTACAAGGTCAAAGCATTCACTCCAGCCATCAAACATACAGCCCATCTTATAGGCGGTTTCAATAACATCAGACAGCCTTCTGTCACCGCGGGCAAAAACACCCTCAAGAAAGCTTGTAGCACTGTCGTGCCAGGAAAGAGAAACCTTTTTGGTGGTAATACTGCTTCTGAGCAATTCCTGTCTTCTGAGTATTTCCTCTCTTGTTATCTGAGGCTCAAACTGAAACGGTGTAAATGCCTTTGGTACAAAGGTTGAAACACTGACACCAACATCCACGCTTTTTCCTTTTGGACGCTGAGGCAGTGAATAATAAATATCAACTATTTTCTGTGCAAGGTCGGCAATTCCTTTTATGTCCTCATCGGTTTCTGTCGGAAGACCTATCATAAAGTAAAGCTTTACAGAGGTATGACCTCCTGCAAAAGCAATTCTACAGGTATCAAGTATCTCTTCTTCGGTAATATTTTTATTGATAACATCACGAAGTCGCTGTGTACCTGCTTCAGGAGCAAAGGTAAGTCCGCTTTTTCTTATATGGTTGATTTTATCAAGCAGCTCAGGGGAGAAATTATCAATTCTCAGCGAAGGCAAAGAAAGACTCACTTTATCCTTATCTGTCCATTCAAGCAGTTTTTCAAGAAGAGGTTCAAGCCTTGTATAATCACTTGTAGAAAGCGAAGAAAGAGAAATTTCATCATATCCTGTTGAGTCGCACAAATCCTTCGCCTGTCTGCTGATAACCTCGGCAGATTTTTCTCTTACAGGACGGTAAATAAAGCCTGCCTGACAGAATCTGCAGCCTCGTATACAGCCTCTGTATATTTCCTGAACCGCTCTGTCGTGAACAATTTCAATATACGGAACAACAAACTCTTTCGGATAATGAGCCTTGTCCATATCCTTAATAATACGCTTTTTTACCGTAGCAGGTGCATTATCCTTTGAGGTAATGCTTTTTATTTTTTGACCGTCATATTCTATATCATAAAGACAAGGAACATAAACCCCCTCTATCTGTGACGCCTTTTTCAAAAACTCCTCCTTGCTGTCCCCATTCTTTTTACACTCTTTATAAAGGTCAATAACCTCAAGGTCAACCTCTTCTCCCTCGCCTAAAAAGAATAAATCTATAAACTCCGCCAAGGGTTCTGCATTACATACGCAGGGCCCTCCTGCTACAACTATTGGAGAAAGCTCATTTCTATCCTTACTTCTGAGAGGAATTCCGGCAAGGTCAAGCATAGCAAGAACATTTGTATAGCTCATTTCATACTGAAGCGTAAAGCCTATAAAATCAAAATCTTTTATAGGGTCGCGACTTTCAAGCGCAAAAAGCGGAATGTTGTTTTCCTTCATAACATCTATAAAGTCATTCCAAGGAGTAAAAACTCTTTCGCACCATATATCTTGCCTCTCGTTAAACTGAGAGTAGAGAATTTTCATACCAAGATGGGACATTCCAACTTCATAGGTATCAGGAAAACAAAAGGCAAAACGAACATCTACCTTTTCCTTATCCTTTATTACACTTCCCTGTTCGCCGCCGCAGTATCTTCCGGGCTTCTGAACGGTAAGAAACAGTTCTTCAAGCTTTTTATTATCCATTATCAATCACCGATAATATGATACAATATTTAACAGCTTCTTTCAACTAAAACTTAAGAAAAACAGATAAAATTAAATAAAGAGCCATAATATATACCGAATAATTAACCGTTCCGTTGGCAGTAAGAAAAAATGCGCCTAAAAAAGCGAATAGCGCACCTACAAGAGTTATAATATTAAGCGTCCTGTCCGCCTTTTGAAAGCCAAAAAATCGGGTAAGAAAAATATGAAGAATACTTCCACCGTCTACCCCTTTAAGCGGAAGCATATTAAAAACTCCATAAACCAGATTAATTATAGAAAATTCAAGAAACGAAATATTGGAAAAAACATAGCAGTTAACAAACAACACCGAAAACAAAAGGAGATTTATGAGCGGTCCGCACACAAGAATAAATACTTCGTGTTTTAAGCACACCGAGGGTGAGCAAATCTGAACCGACCCAGGTATAAGACGCACCTCAGTAGGCGCACAGCCGCACACATACATAGCCAAAAAATGTCCCGCTTCGTGAAAAACGACACTGCAGAGCATAGGAAAAGCAAAGCCTGTTCTGTCGCATAAAAGCAAAACGCACACCATTGCCGTAAATAGAAAAGATACTGTCACTTTAGTTGAAAAAATCTTAAAGCTCATATCAAAACACCATATACCAGACGGGATTTACCGCTTCGCCGTTTATAAGAATTTCAAAATGCAGGTGATTTCCTGTAGACCTTCCTGTACTTCCTACAGTAGCCACAGGCTGTCCCGCCATAACATATTCGCCTTCACCTACTAAAATCTCATTACAGTGTCCGTAAAGTGTCTGCAGTGAGCCCGAGTGGTTAATTTTAAGATAATTACCATAACCGTCAGAGTCATTTCCAACAAAGCTTATTTTACCCTCCTTAACAGCCAGAATTTCTGTTCCCTTTTCTGCCGCTATATCTGTTCCGTAATGCTTTTCCTTATCAGTAGAAAAGGGCGACTGTCTTATTCCGTAATTTGAGGTCACTATACCGTTTGCTACGGGAGCAACAAAGGAGTTTGCCTTGGCACTTACCATTTCAGGCTCAGTTACAGTTTCATCTCCAAAATATTCATAATAATTTTCTTTGGTTACCGAAAACAAATCAGCAAAAAAGGTTTTAATTATAAAAAGAACGGCAACGGTCAATATAAGAAAAACCGTCTGTAGTATAAAAATATAAAGTGTACTTTTGTGTTTTAACAAGCTTCATTCTCCTCTTCGCGTGGCTATCGACTGTGTAATACTTCACACAGCCGATATTCAGTCACAAGAAAATATATGCAAAAAGCTTATTCATAATTACAAAAAGAGCTACCTCACGGTAACTCTTTTAAGGTTTATTATTCAACTAAAAAATGCCTTAAGCTCATCTGTTTTATCGGTCTTTTCCCAAGTGAAATCTACATCTTTTCTTCCGAAATGACCGTATGCGGCTGTTTTTCTGTAAATTGGCTTTCTAAGACACAGCTTATCGATAATTGCCGCAGGACGAAGGTCAAATACAGTATTTACTGCCTCAGACAGCTTTTCATCACTGTATTTTCCTGTCCCAAATGTATCCACCATAACCGAAACAGGCTTTGCTACACCTATTGCATACGCAAGCTGAATTTCACATTTATCCGCAAGGCCGGCTGCGACAATATTTTTAGCAACATAACGGGCGGCATAAGCGGCGCTTCTATCCACTTTTGTGGGGTCCTTTCCAGAGAAAGCTCCACCGCCGTGACGAGCCATTCCGCCGTAGGTGTCCACTATAATTTTTCTACCTGTAAGACCTGTATCACCCTGAGGACCGCCTGTAACAAACCTACCTGTAGGATTAATAAAAATCTTAGTATCTTCATCCATAAGCTTTGCAGGAACAGTAGGCTTTATAACCTGCTCAAGAATATCCTTTCTAAGTACTTCAAGAGCAACCTCTGCACTATGCTGACTTGAAACGACAACAGCTTCTATACGCTTTGGAACACCCTCCTCATATTCAACAGTTACCTGTGTTTTACCGTCGGGACGAAGATAAGAAAGTGTACCCTCTTTTCTCACCTGAGTAAGTCTTTGCGCCATTTCGTGAGCAAGATAAATAGGCAGTGGCATAAGGGTATCTGTTTCGTTACTTGCATAGCCGAACATCATACCCTGATCTCCCGCGCCGTGAAGATTGTAAGCGTCCTCGTTTCCTTCCTTAAGCTCTAAAGATTTATCAACACCTAAGGCAATATCAGCCGACTGCTTATCTATAGAAGTCATAACCGCACAGGTATCTCCGTTAAAGCCAGCATCGTTAGAATTATATCCTATATCATTTACCACTTCCCTGACAATAGAGGGGATATCAACATTGGCAGTTGTAGTAATTTCACCCATAACCGTAACTACACCTGTTGTAGCAAAGGTTTCGCAGGCAACACGGGCGTTTTTGTCCTGCGCAATAATTGCATCAAGCACAGCATCGCTTATCTGGTCGCAGACCTTATCAGGATGACCCTCTGTTACTGATTCACTGGTAAAAAGAAGTTTCGACATATATATTTCTCCTTCGACAAATTATTCAAAAATAAAACCGCCTCCGATAAGAAGCGGTTTAAAAGCCTCATCTCTCGGTTTAACCGCAGGATTTAGCACCTTGTTAAAACAGGTTGCCGGGCATCAAAGGGCCTGTCCCTCCGCCACTCTTGATAAGGAAATATTCTGTTTGTGTATGTATTATATCACCGTACTATTTGTTTGTCAATGCAATTTACCCTGTAAAACAGGAGAAATCTTTTTATAAATCATAAAGCATATAAACGCATTTACAATTCCCTTCAGGAAATTAAAGGGAAGATTAAAAATCAAAAGGCACTCTAAAAGGCTATCTACTCCGCTGAATATAGCCTTATACATACCAACAATAACATCTGTATTAAGTCCTAAAAACTCCGAGTAAAAAGGATATACTATGTAATAATTTGAGGGCAGACTGATAAGCGCCATAACAAGTGCACCTGTTATACAAGATAAAAGTGCACTGCTTCTGGTTTTTTTATATTTGTAAATACTGCCTGCAACACCTACAAAAACAGCACCCAGTAGGAAATTTGAAAGCTCTCCAACACCCATTGTTGTAGTAGCAAACAGATGAAGAAGATTTTTTACAAGACATACAAGAATTCCATAAGCCGGCCCTAATGAAAAAGTGGTAATCAGTGCAGGAAGCTCTGAAAAATCAACCTTTATAAAGGACGGCATAAAAGGAACCGAAAATTCAATATACATAAGCACAGTTCCCACAGCGCCCATTATAGCAGTGACACAAAGATTTCTAAGCTTTATTTTTTTCATATATATTCCCCCTAGCCAAAGCATTTAAACTTGAATCAGATTTTGAAACAAGTATTTTTTGCTGTAGCTTTGTTAAAATACTCGTAAATCCGTCAGGATTTACTGCGTTTTGTGCCTCGCACAACAAAAAATCCTTTATTAACAAAATTCTACGACCTTAAAGGAACGTTTTTTTGTGTGGATTTTGGTGAAGCGAAGCAAAAAGGGCTGTCGCCTATGTGCGACAATGAGCCGAAAGACACCTAAAAACCGCCCTTTAAGGCTGGTTCAAGTTTAATTGCTTTGGCTAAAAAAACTCTGCAGAAATTTTCCGCAGAGCGTTACAGCCTTAAAAGGCATTAATTCTTCCCTCCGGACTGTACCGTCGGCTTCGGAATTTCACCGAATCAGTCTTTCGACTCGCGGGCTTTACCGCCCGTGAGGAATTGCACCTCGCCCTGAATTATTTAAAAGCTATATAAAAAACGATAATGTGTAATAAAATCATAACAGGCAACAACAGCATAAACCTTATATGCTTTGTTTTGTGCCTTATAAGCAGCATTGTGATGTACATTGACAAAGCGCCGCCCAGAAGTCCCGTGAGCAAAAGAGTTTTTTCGCTTATTCTCCATTTGCCCTTAACAGAATTCTTCTTATCCTTTACAGTAAGTATTACAGCTATGAGCTGAACACCGCAAAAGTAAACAAAAAGCAATTCACTCAAGCCTATCACCCTGTAGATTATACTATATTTATATAAAAAAAGCAAGACAATTGTTGATTTGCAGTATAATTTGTATTATTATATTATCATCAATAAATCGGAGTTTCTAAAATGCAGCTATTATTTAAAAGGATTTTACCTTTTACACTTCTTATAATGATTATGCTTTCAGGCTGTAAAAAACAACAGCCTGTGGTTCAAAACACGTCTGATACATCCTCCTCAGAGATAGTATATGCTCAGACCTTTTCTCCAAATGAAGACGCCTCCTTTGATAGCGGCTCGGTTATGACGGTTTCTCTGACCTCTTCTTTAGACAGTCTTTCGGTAACCGCAACCTTTAACGAAGAAGCTATAACCCTCACTCTTGAAGAAGCACAGGAAAATAACACCTTATTTACCTATAGCGGAAGCTTTACGCTTCCCGAGGTTAAAGAGGATATCGACCTCGGCACTATTCAGTTTAAATGCAAAAAGGACAACAAGGAGCAAAGCTTTGAAAGCGGAAATATAACAGTACTGGCAATAGCGGAGTCGGAGCCAAGTGAAAGCACTCCTTCACAAAGCACACCGTCTTCCCGTCCTCAAAGCACCCCTGTGGTAGATAACAAACCGTATATCGCAGAGGTTGTATATATGCCTGCAGAAACCTTTAACGGCGATACTGTAGATGATACCTCACGCCCATATAACAGTTATCTCCCTATCGGTACAGTAGACCAGTGCGGCGCAGCAGTTATAGAAAATAAAAGCGTCGGCAAAAGTTATCGACTGTTAAGATACGGAAAAAGAGTGTATGAGAAAAACATCACAGTTTACGAAGGCACTCTCCCCGAAACAAACACACTTTCCCTTGACCGTTTCGGCACAGAGGGTAAATACACCGTAATGTCTCTTTTCACCGACTGGAAAGCACCTTTTAATCTTGAGCTTAAAAACCAGACCTACAAAAATTATAAAAACAATTGGAATGTAGAAACTGTTGATTTCACCTATGTTGAAATAAAATTTATGTACTGCAACAGCTTTGCAGACCAGATTGAAATTCCTGATGACAACCCGCTGTTTTCAAGCTGTGAGGTAATACCTCAGGGAAAGGATACTATAATAAGGCTGTATCTGAAAAAACAGGGCGGTTTCTACGGTTTTAAGGCTGAATATGATGAATATGACTGTCTTGTATTAAAGTTCCTTGAGCCCTCCGATATACAGCAGGAGGAAAACGAATACGGCTATGCTCTTTATAACAAGACTATAATAATTGATGTGGGCCACGGAGGAAAAGATTCGGGCGCTATTGCGCCAAACGGTGCATACGAATCACATCTTAATTTAAGCCTTGCTAATCTAATAAAAAATGAGCTTGTATCAATCGGCGCAAATGTAATAATGACAAGATCCGATGACTCTTTTTTGTCATCGGATCAAAGAATTGCTGATGTTTATAAAATGGAAGCAGACTTTATTATATCGGTTCATCGTGATTCGCGTAACAATTCAAGCAGTTACTACGGTTATGAATCCTTTTACTATCATCCTTTTTCCGCGCCTGCCTCAAAGTTTATTCACAGCAGAATAGAAGAATCAGGTCTGTATCGCAAAACAAACGGCTCCGCTTGGCACTATTTCTATCTTAACAGAATAGGAATTTGTCCCTCTGTATTAACCGAAAACGGTTTTATTTCCAATCCCTCTGATTTACAGGATATGTATAACAGCGAACACCAGCTTGCCTGTGCAAAAGCAACCGTTAAAGGAATTATTGATTATTTCCTTTATCAAAGAAAATAAGTATCTACAAAGTATTTACATATTTTCCCAAGCATTATTACAGCGTCATCCCATAGAGGCTTTGGGAACATCATCCAGGAATTTGCCGCCTCAAAATTAAGGGTTCCCTCATAGCCCGAAGCCCACTTTTTTGAGAAGAGGAAAATTCTTTTCGGCTGTTTCTTTATCTATAACAAGATTTGCTGTGGACACACTGTATATCATAATACACACCTCCGTATTTTTCTATATTTTACTATTATAAGCTTTGTTTTTCAAGAGGATTTAACAAATTATTACAATTAAAAACACAAAAAATTAACATCTGATAACATATAATATTTATGGTGAATGATATGAAAGAACGTAAACGCGGTATACGAATCAAAACAAGAATTATACTTACAGCCTTTGGTCTTATTTTGGCATTGGCTTTTATTCTTGTGGGCGTTATAGAGCTTCAGAGCAACTTTTTACCTATATACTCACTTCTTGAGCTTATGGGTATAATAACTGCTATATACATAGTGAACAAGCGCGACAACCCAAGCTATAAAATCGCCTGGATAGTTTTTATACTTGCTCTTCCTGTTTTCGGTCTTATTGTGTATATGATGTGGGGTGGTCAGCGTACCTTCCCTCATCTCAAAAAGAAAATGAAGACCTGCTGTGAGAAGTATGAGAAATATTTAGAGCAGGATCCCGCTATTCCCCGACTCCTTCAGTATGAAGACTCTCCCAGAACAAGACAGGCTGCCTATCTTTGTAATGAATCAGGCTTTCCTGTTTACAAGGATACCAATGTGGAGTATCTCTCTCCCGGAGATAAATTTCTCGAAAGGCTTGTAGAAGAGCTATCAAAGGCAAAAAAATATATTTACCTTGAATATTTTATACTTGCCGACGGAAAAATGTGGAATGCTGTTTATAATGTACTGGTAGAAAAAGCGCAAAACGGTGTTGAGGTCAAAGTAATATTCGATGATTTCGGTTCTATAAAAAGACAGCATAGAGATTTCGTTTTAAGAATGAAGAAGCACGGCATAGAGGTTTCTATTTTCTGTCCTATAAAGCCATCCTTGAATATTGTAATGAACAACCGCAACCACCGAAAAATTATAATCATTGACGGAAATGTTGCCTTTACAGGCGGAATAAATATTGCCGACGAATACATTAACGAATTTGAGCGTTTCGGCTATTGGATGGACTGCGCAGTTATGATTAAGGGCAAGGCAGTCGACAGCTTTGTTGTAATGTTCTGCACAATGTGGGAATATACAACAGGCAAAGCAGTAGAAATCAAGGATAAGCTTATAAGTATTCCTGTACAGAACGAGAGCTATGTTATTCCTTATTGCAACAGTCCAATGGACAGCAAATCCACCGCTGAAGGTATTTATCTGCAGATACTTAATACCGCGCATAAATATGTGGATATTGCTACTCCATATCTCATACTTGACGATAAAATGAAGAACGCAATTATTCTTGCTGCTAAATCAGGTGTACGAATAAGAATAATAACACCCTTCATTCCTGATAAGAAATATGTACACCCTGTTACCCAGTATTACTACAGCGAACTACTTGAAGCAGGTGTTAAGATTTACGAATACACGCCGGGTTTTATTCATTCTAAGCTTTTTATTTCCGACAACTCCTCCGCAACAGCAGGAACGGTAAATATGGATTACCGAAGCTTCTTCTTTCATTTCGAGTGTGGTATATGGTTTACTAATGAGGATACGGTAAAAACTATCGAAGCTCATTTTGAAGAGCTTTTGCTTGATTCGAAAGAAATCAGACAGTCGGATTGGGAAAAAAGAGGAATGTGGTTAAGATTCAAGCAGTGGATTCTTCATTTATTTTCTCCCCTTATGTAATAATTTTTGCAGCCGTTGTAGTAAAACAACGGCTGTTTTTTGTGCATATTGCCCTTGTTTATCAATTTTTCAGTATTTTCAAAGATTATTTTATTAAAATTGCACAAAAATCAGCTAATTTTACAGCTATAATAACTATTGCATTTTTGCATAAAATAGAGTAATATAATATTAACAAAAGATGACATACTATATGTATACAATATAAGACGAAAGGAAGATGTCGGTTATGAGTCAATATAATTCTAAAGTACTGGCTGAAATGATCGAAAAAAAGCTTTCTCACAATTTCGGTGTTACACCCACACAAGCCTCTGATGAGCTTTTCTATAAAGCTTGTGCTTTGGTTCTCCGCGATATTATGAGAGAAAAAAGAACAAAATTCAAAGAGGAAACAAAGAAGCAACAGGCAAAAACTGTTTACTATCTCAGTATGGAATTTCTTATGGGCCGTTCCTTTAAGAATACCCTCTTTAATCTTGACCTTACAGATGAAATGGAAAAGGCTCTTTCCAAATTCAAGGTAAAGCTTGATACACTTTATGAATTAGAGCCTGATGCAGGTCTTGGTAACGGTGGACTTGGCAGACTTGCCGCCTGCTTCCTTGACGGACTTTCAACAGGCAGTTATCCTGCTATGGGCTACTGCATAAAATATGAGTACGGTATTTTCCGTCAGAAAATTGTTGAGGGTTGGCAGACCGAAATGCCTGACTTCTGGCTCCCAGGCGGAGAGGTGTGGTTAGAGCCCCGTCCTGCTTCTGCGGTTGATGTTCATTTCGACGGAAAAATAAAGGAAAGCTGGGATAATCACTTCCATCATGTTGAGCATATTGATTACACCACTGTCCACGCAATGCCCTATGACCTTATGGTTGCAGGTAAGGACGGAAAAACCGTCAATGCTCTGCGCCTTTGGAGTGCCGAATGTCAGGATATAAATATGTCAGCCTTTAATCAGGGAGACTATGTTCGCGCTATGGAGCAAAAAGCTATGGCAGAGGTTATAAGCAAGGTGCTTTATCCCGAGGATAATCATGCTGAAGGAAAATCTCTGCGTCTTCGTCAGCAGTATTTCCTCGTTTCTGCTTCCATTCAGGATATACTCAACCGTCACCTTCGCAACTATAATACCCTTGATAATCTTGCCGAAAAGGTTGCAATTCATATTAATGACACCCACCCTGCCCTTACCGTTCCCGAGCTTATGAGATTTTTGCTCGACGAATGTGGCTACAACTGGGATAAGGCTTGGAAAATTGTTCAGGGTACTGTTGCCTATACAAACCATACCATTATGAAGGAAGCTCTTGAATGTTGGCAGGAGGATATGTTCCGTCACAGACTTCCCCGCATTTACCAGATTGTAAAGGAAATCGATAACCGCTTCCGTCTTCATATCTGGGAAAAAACAGGTGACTCAAAGCTTGTTGAGGATACTGCCGTTATTTCTGGCGGCGTTGTAAAAATGGCAAATCTCAGTGTGGTTGCCTCTCACAAGGTAAACGGTGTTTCCCGTCTGCACAGCAACATTCTTACCGATTCACTTTTCAATGATTATTATAAGCTCACCCCCGAAAAGTTTACCAATGTTACTAACGGTATTGCTCACAGAAGATGGCTTTGTCAGGCAAATCCCCTGCTCACCTCTTATCTTACCGAGCTTATCGGCGACGGCTTTGTAAAGGACGCATCACAGCTTTCTGAGCTTATGAAATATGCCGATGACAAAACGGTTCTTAAAAAGCTTGGCGAAATTAAGCACAGCAACAAGGTGCGTTTTTCCAACTATATAAAGGAAAATGTAGGAACTTCTTTAGACCCTGACTCAATTTTCGATATGCAGGTGAAGCGTCTTCACGAATATAAGCGTCAGCATCTTAACGCACTTCATATTATTTCCGATTATCTGTATTTAAAGAACAATCCTAATGCAGATTTTACACCAAAAACCTATATTTTCGGTGCTAAGGCTGCTCCCGGTTACCTTCTTGCAAAACAGATTATCAATATGATTTGCCGTCTTTCAAAGGAAATTGAAAACGACAGAACCATAAACGATAAGCTAAAGGTACTTTTCCTTGAAGATTACAAGGTAACCTTAGCAGAGCTTATGATTCCTGCTGCAGAAATCAGTGAGCAGATTTCCCTTGCTTCTACCGAGGCAAGCGGTACAGGTAATATGAAGCTTATGATGAACGGTGCTATTACTCTCGGTACCGAGGACGGCGCAAATGTAGAAATTCACGAAGCCGTAGGAGATGACAATATTATTATTTTCGGTATGCACACTCCTGAGGTTCTCTCCCTTCAGAAGCAGGGTTACAAGCCCTTTGCATATTATTCCAACAACGAAAAGCTGAAGGAAGCCTTACGCTATATTGAAAAAGGTATTGGCGGACAGCCGTTTGATAATGTATTTAAAACAATTACCAATGTGGATACCTATATGGCTCTCGCTGACTTCAACGACTACTGCGCTGCGCAGGATAAAGCCTCCCTTCTTTATAACGATAAAGAAAAATGGAATAAAATGTCGCTTGTCAACATTGCAAAATCAGGAATTTTTGCAGCCGACCGTTCCATAAAGGATTACGCTGATAATATTTGGAACATTAAACCTCTGAAATAAGGAAACAGCTTATGCAGTATTATCCCTTTGATTCGCGAAACAGACTTTATAAATCCGTTTCCGGAGCAATAGCCTCAGATACTCCTCTGAGGCTTTCTGTTCTGCTGCACAAAGACGCAAAGGTACATAATGTCTGGCTTTGTATAAAAAACGATGCGTCAAATAATCTTTACGAATATGAGCTGACTCCTGAAAGTTGGCTTGAGGACTACCGTTTTTACAGTATCACACTTCCCTTTTCCGAAGGACTATACTGGTATTATTTCAGATACACAAGTGATTACGGTGAGCTTAAAATAACAAAAGCGGAACATTCACTGGGTATTGTTTCCGATACAGGAAAGCATTGGCAGATGACGGTATATGATAAGGAATATAAAACTCCCGACTGGCTGAAGGGCGGTATTATTTATCAGATATTCCCCGACCGTTTTTATAAAAGCGGTAAGAAAAAAACCAATGTTCCCACCGACCGTTTTATTCAAGAGAACTGGGACGCTCTACCCCAGTACACTCAAAACGATAATATTAAATATTTAGGCAACGATTATTTCGGCGGTGACCTTCAGGGAATAACCGAAAAGCTTGATTATCTTTCTTCTCTCGGTGTTTCGGCAATATATCTTAATCCTGTTTTTGAAGCTCATTCAAATCACCGATATAACACTGCAGACTATATGAAAATAGACTCTTTACTCGGTGATGAGAAAGACCTTAAAAAACTTTGCGAGAAAGCAAAAGGCTATGGAATATACGTTATTCTTGACGGCGTATTCTCTCACACAGGAGATGACAGTATCTATTTTAATAAATACAATAGATACGAAAGCTCAGGCGCATATAACAGCAGAGAAAGCCGTTTTTCCTCATGGTACAGCTTTAATAGCTTCCCTCATTCCTATAAAAGCTGGTGGGGTATCACTACCCTTCCCGAAACAAATGAGAATGACAGCGCTTTTACAGAGTTTATAACAGGTGAAAACGGAGTGCTTCGTTACTGGATAAGAGCTGGAATAAAGGGTTGGCGGTTGGATGTGGCTGATGAGCTTCCTGATGAATTCCTCGATAATGTAAGAAAAGCAATTAAAACGGAAAACAGCGAAGCATTTTTGCTTGGAGAGGTATGGGAGGATGCCACAAACAAAATTAGTCACGGAGGGCGAAGGCGCTTTTTAAGAGGAAAACAGCTTGATTCTGTAATGAACTATCCCTTTGCAGAGGCTATTATTGGCTTCTTAAACGGAGAAAATTCCAGAAAGCTTATTGATGCTGTTCTTGATATTACGGAAAATTATCCGCCTCAATGTGTAGACCTTCTTATGAATCATATCGGCACCCACGACACACAGCGAATTTTGACACGGCTGGGTGCAGACCCGTCCTTGAACGGTGACAGAACTTGGCAGTCTGTTCAGAAGCTAAACGACGAGCAAATTATTCACGCCGTAAGGTTTTTAAAACTTGCTGTTGCTTTGCAGTATACCCTCCCAGGTGTACCCTCGATATACTACGGTGACGAAGCGGGACTAGAGGGCTATGGCGACCCATTCTGCCGAAAAACATATCCTTGGGGAAAAGAAAACCAAGAGCTTATTGATTTTTACAAAACTATGGGAGAAATCCGCAGAAGCAATCCTTGTTTTGCAGGTGGAAAATTCATACCCGTATATGCGAATATGGGACATATTGCTTATATAAGAGAAAGCGAAGATAAGACAAATACTCTGCTAATTGCAGTCAACCGTTGGTGTGACGACGCCTATATTGAGCTTCCCGACGGTTTCGAAAATGCAACTATACTATACGGCAACACAGAGATAGATAAAAGCCTTAAAATACCAAAAGAGAATTTCATAATACTAAAAAAATCAGAGAATTAAAATTCTCTGATTTTTTATCACCATATAAACGGAATTAAGCGGTATTTAACCTTTTTCATATATTCACTATAACCCTCAAGTTCTTTTTCTAAAAAAGCTTCCTCACTCTTTATTCTTTGCGCGATTAAAAATGGATATAAAAGAAAAACAATTAAAGCATATACCGACCCCAGTATAACGGGCATTGATAAAAACAGCAATACCGTAACGCTGTACATTGGGTGTCTTACAATACCGTAAAGTCCCGTGCTTATTACTCTTTGATTTTCCTGTACCTCGATAGTACGACTGAGATACGCATTTTCCCTTAATACCTCGGCGTAAAGAATATAGGATGCAAGAAATATTAATACACCTGTATACACCGCTGCTTTCGGCAACGTAAACCAACCAAAACGAAAACCCAGTCCTGCAACTATAAAGCCCACCATAAACATAAGTCCGCTAAGCTTAACGATTAAATCCTGTTCTTTAAGCTTTTCCTTTGCGTCAAGACGTTTTCTCAGAAGTTGAGGATTTACAGCCATCATAACGACACCCGCCAAAAACATAGGGATAAACAAAACCCCCACCATCAGCCAACCGTTAAAATAGTTAAACGTACCAGCAGGTAAAAAAATCAGCGCACAAACCAGTATAACTCCAAGTAAAAACTTAATTATTGCTTCAAAAATCAGCTTTACTGTCATATAGTCAATCCTTTTTCATCATAAAATTGCAACCGTTTTACGAGCTTTAATTCAGCTGTTATATAGCTTTTGTTCGTGATAACAAACAACAGACTTCTACGTGAGCTGTTCTCGGAAACAAATCTACAGGGGTATACTCTATAACTTTATATCCATTTTCTTCTAAAATTTTGCAATCTCTTGCCAGTGTTGCGCAGTCACAGGACACATAAACAATTCTTTCGGGACAAAAGCTTTCGGCAACTATACTTAACAATCCACTGTCACAGCCCTTTCTTGGTGGGTCAAGAACCACTACATCGGCTTTAAGTCCCTCGCTTTTGAATTTTTGTGCCGCCTCAAAGGCATCGGCGCAGATAAACCGCGCATTTTCTATACCGTTAATCTGTGCATTATATTTTGCATCCTCTACAGCCTGTTCAATTATTTCTACCCCGATAATCTCCTTTGCTCTTTTCGCAAAGGAAAGACCTATTGTTCCGGCACCGCAGTACAGGTCAAGAACCGTTTTACCGTCAGGACAGGCATATTCGTAAGCTTTCTTATAAAGCTTTTCTGCCATATCCCTGTTCACCTGATAGAATGAGAGAGGATTAATTCTTATTTTATTAGAGCAAAGAATATCTGTTATGTACCCTTCGCCATAAAGAACCTTATTTTCCTTACCCAAAATAACATTGGTTTTTTCTTTATTTATATTAAGCGCAACGGTTTTAAGCTTATCACCGCATAAATTTTTAAGAGCCTCCACAAGACTTTCCCAGTAAGGCAAACTACTTGCGTTAATTACAACACATACCATTATTTCCTCGGTAGCAGCAGCCTTTCTTATATACAAATGGCGGATAAGTCCCTTACCCGTTTCCTCGTTATAACAGGAAAGCGAATAGGTTTTTATAAATTTTTCGAAAATTTGTGAAATCCCGCAAAACTCTATAGGCTGAAGAAGACAGTCACCACAGGGAATTATACGGTGAGAATGATTAGCGAAAAAGCCCACCTGTCCGCTTTCGTTAATAGGAAACTGCGCTTTATTTCTATAACGCAAGGAATTGCCTGTTATTATTTTTTGACAGGGTGCTTCTACATTTCCTATACGCTTCATAGTTTCCTCTACTCTTTTTTGCTTAAGAGCAGACTCTGACAAATAATCTATATGACGGTAAACACAGCCGCCGCACTTTGAAAAGGAATTGCAGTCAACATCACAGCGTTCTTCTGACGGCTTTATAATTTCAACTATTTTACCAAAACAGTAATTCTTTTTCACCTTCAATATACGCACCAAAGCCTTGTCCCCTACAGCGCTTTCAGGAACAAAAACAGCTACTGAGTCATATTTTCCAACTCCGCTTCCCTCTGCTGTAACATCCACTATATCTATAACAACTTCATCGTTTTTCCGCATATAAATCTCCTGTAAAAAAGGGAATAGATTTTACACTATTCCCTAAAAAATATTACCACTTCTGAATCAGTGAAGCTATTCTTCTCGAATCATAGGTTTCGTTTTTACTAAGGTCAAGAGTACGGGAGTCAATAGTTATAATGTCAGAATCAATCCAACCGATAATAACATTATCCTTGCCAACCTCCCAGTAAATGTTTTCTCTGTCAGAAACATTTACATTCTCATCATAGGTAACAAGCTCAACCCTTACAGCAACACCCTCGGGAGTGTTTACTGTATAGCACTCAGCCACTTTATTAAGGTCGGGAGAAAATGCAGAATAGACCGCTACCTCACCCTCCTGCGCCTGAGGCAAATCCTTAAGGCTGAAAAACAGCTGGTCCTTTACAAAAAAGACAATATTTGCCATAAACACAGCAAAAACTATTAAATAATACACTATAAATCTGAGACTTGATTTCATTTTATTACCACCTAAAATCAAACTTCGTGAGTCGGTACTCTCATACTTTCCTCAACAATTCTATTATAAACCGCAACGCCGTAACGACAGGCAACGGTATATGACATCAGCATATAGGGAACAGTAAAAATAACCGGAATGAAAAACATTGACAAAAATATCCAACCGATAAAGGAAAACACATACGAGGAAAAGCTGTTTTTAGTAAACTTTCCTATACGCAAGCCTTCCGATATACACTCTTGCGGCTTCATATCTTCTTTAGTAACAAAGATAAAGGCAGGCAGATAAAAGCATATTACATAAGCAATAGCAGCCACAAATGCGGCAAACATAAGAATATCGGAAATAAAATTAAGATTAAGCACCCAAAGCGGAGTCGCTATACCAATCAGCTCATAAAAGCCTTCACTTGTAAGAAAATCCGCTATACCTGCGGGAAGCGTAAAAACAACTATGCCACCGAATATAAAAGCAAATATCCGAAGTGAAAAGGCAGCCGCTCTTATATAACCCGACCAATCGGTGAAATAATAAAACACCTCAGTAGCCTTATCGGTACAGCCGTTAGCCATACGCCAATAACAGTGCAAGACACCTAACCACAAGGGAGAGCAAACAAATACACTAAGTACTGCCATTATTATAACAGAAAAATCACCAAGAGGCAAGCTTAATAAAGAGCCTATAAGATAAGTCACTGCAGAAGCACTAAAGGGTATCATTGCCATAAAGGCAGCATTACCCCAATTTCCTTTAAGTGTAGCAAGTGCTGTCATTTTAACCGCTTTGGAAGAAGCCATTAAATATCACCCTAAAACATTATTTTAACTTTATTATACACTTGGTATACTGTGAAAATATTAAATAATTTTTAATTTTGCAAAACCTGCCATAAGCTTTTTAAGTCCCACATTCTCGAACTCTATTTCAAGAAGCGTATCGCTTCCCATAGGAACGGTTTTAAGAATACTTCCCACACCAAAGGTATTATGCTCCACCCTCATTCCTGCGCTGTAAGGAATCTTATCAGCAGGTGCAGACGGCTTTACAGTAGGTGAAGTAAAGCTTGTTCTTTTTGCATAAGAGGAAGAGATAGGCGGCTCTATTACAAAACGTTCCTCAGAGCTTCTTCTCATACCGCTTACATTACATAGCCCTTCGGGAATCTCTTTTAAAAAGCGTGAAGGCAGATTACGGTTTGTTTGTCCGTAAAGCATACGAGTATATGCATTTGTTATATGAAGCTTTTTCTTTGCTCTTGTAATAGCAACATAAGCAAGGCGTCTTTCCTCTTCCATTTCCGCCTGTCCGGCAAAAATTGACTGATTGCCTGGGAAAACCCCCTCTTCCCAGCCTACAAGGTAAACATTGTCAAACTCAAGTCCTTTTGCGCTGTGCACCGTCATCATAATCACTCTATCAGTACTGCTGTCCAAAGAATCTATATCGCTGACCAGTGCAACCTCTTCAAGAAAACCGCTCAGGGAGGCTTCTTCGTTTTCCATTTCATACTGAACTATAGAGCTTGAAAGCTCCTTGATATTTTCTATTCTGTCCTGCTCTGTAGGTCCTGCCATAATAAGCATAGTCATATATCCGCTTTTAGCTATAACCTCTTCACAAAGCTCGTGAATAGATACCTGCTCACTAAGCTCAATAAGAGAATTTATCATATCGGTAAAGCTCTTAAGCTTTGCAGCGCTTCGACTAAGTTGCGCGTAATTATCGGCATTACATAGCACCTCAAAGAGAGAGATTCCAAGTGTATCTGCAATTTCACTGGCAGTGTTTAATGTAGTATCCCCTATTCCGCGCTTTGGCTCGTTTATAATTCTCTTTAAACGAATAGCATCACTGGGATTATTTATAACCTGTAAATAAGCAAGAATATCCTTAACTTCTTTTCTGTCAAAGAACCTTGTTCCGCCGATAACGGTATATGCCACACCGCTTCTGGCAAAAACATTTTCAAGCGCCGCAGACTGTGCGTTCATACGGTAAAGTATTGCGTGGGAGGAAGCCTTTCCGCCCTTTCTTATATCATCAAAAACACACTCGGCAACATATTTTGCTTCTTCAATCTGATTTTCAGCAGTATGCACCTCAATGGGAACACCGTCACCGTTATCGGTCCAGAGAGTTTTACCCTTTCTGCCCCTGTTATTGCTGATTACTGCATTGGCGGCGTCCAGAATATGTGTGGTCGAACGGTAATTCTGCTCAAGTCTTATAACCCTTGCATTATCATACTCATCTTCAAAATTAAGAATATTTTCAATGGTTGCGCCTCTGAAACGGTAAATACTCTGGTCATCGTCACCCACAACACAGATATTGTTTTCGCCCTCTGCCAAGGTTTTAACAAGAACATACTGTGCATAGTTTGTATCCTGATACTCGTCCACCATTATGTAACGGAATTTTGCTCTGTAGTATGCCGCTACATCATCATTTTCCTTCAGAAGCTTTACGGTATTTACAATCATATCGTCAAAATCCATCGCATTCGCTTCTTTAAGGCGCTGATTATATTCCTTATAAATATCGGCAATAATCTTTCTGCGGTAATCAATTCCCGCCTCGGCTTTATATTCCTGAGGTGTTATAAGCTTGTCCTTTGCAGAAGAAATTTCGCCTAAAATTGATTTTACAGGGAAAGCCTTGTCGTCAACCTTCTGCGCTTTTATTATTTCCTTAATAAGACGCTTCTGGTCATCAGTATCGTAAACGGTAAAATGGGAATCATATCCGATAAGCTGTGCATAACGGCGCAGAATTTTACCGCAAACACTATGGAAGGTACCTGCCCATATACCGTCTGCCTCCTCACAAAGCTTTGCGGAAATTCTCTCTTTCAGCTCGCCTGCCGCCTTGTTTGTAAAGGTAATGGCAAGAATATTCCACGGAGAAACAGGGTCAACGGATAAAAGATACTCAGGACAGCTATCAGCTTCCCCATTATAGAAAGCTTCAAGCTTTTCTGCTTCATCATCGCTGAAGAATGGAAGTATATCGCTGTTATAGGCATCTCCATATTTAACAAGATAAGAGATTCTGTTTACAAGCACAGTAGTCTTTCCGCTTCCTGCACCCGCAAGAACAAGAACAGGTCCCTTAACAGTGGTGACAGCCTCAAGCTGTCTTTCGTTCATAGTACTGAATTCTTTACGTATTATATTTCTTCTCAGTGTTAAAAACTGTTGGTCGGTCATTAAAATTTCCCCTGATTATGTATTATATATACATTATTATAAAATATATGTAAAAATATATCAAGTTAAAATTGACCTTTTAAAAAAAAGAGTGTATAATAATTACATATATGTAAAATTATAGGAGATGTATCTATGAAACGCACCGAAATTGCTATGTTATTTGCAAAGCCCGACGAATATATGGGAAGTCAAGTAACTGTTTGCGGTTGGATAAAAACCTCCCGTCAATCAAAAAACATAAGCTTTATTGAGCTTAATGACGGTTCTTCCTTTAAGAACCTTCAGGTAGTATATAATGAAGAAGCTGTGAGCAACTATGCAGAAATAGCAGCACTGAATGTTGGCTCTGCAATTTGTGTAAAGGGAAATCTTGTAGCTACCCCCGAAATGAAGCAGCCCTTTGAGCTTCAGGCAACCGAGATAACCGTAGAGGGTGCTTCCACTCCTGATTATCCGCTTCAGAAAAAGCGTCACACTCTTGAATACTTGCGTACCATTCAGCACCTTCGTCCCCGTACCAATACCTTCTCTGCCGCTTTCAGAGTGCGCTCTGTTGCCGCTTATGCTATTCATAAGTTCTTTAATGAAAGAGGCTTTGTGTATGCACACACTCCTCTTATTACAACAAGTGATGCCGAGGGTGCAGGCGAAATGTTTAGAGTTACTACTCTCGACTTAGCTAATCCCCCATTAACCGAGGACGGTGCAGTTGACTATTCTCAGGACTTTTTCGGCAAAGGCACAAGCCTTACCGTTTCAGGTCAGCTTCAAGCCGAGGCAATGGCAATGGCATTTGGTAAGGTATACACCTTCGGTCCTACCTTCAGAGCCGAAAAATCATATACCGCCCGTCACGCTGCTGAGTTCTGGATGATAGAGCCTGAAATCGCCTTTGCTGACCTTCAGGATGATATGGATCTTGCACGCGATATGCTTAAATATGTGCTTTCTTATATTTATGATAACTGTCAGGCAGAGCTTGAC
>JBGUVH010000009.1:0-3569 GCA_045134215.1 Acutalibacteraceae bacterium | reverse complement strand
GGCGCAGTAAGGCTGACGCCTTACAAGAATGGATTGGGTAAAAAGCGCCGAAATAAGCCACTTTGAGGCGGGTTCGGATTATTCGCTCTACCCTACCAAAGAAATCAAATTAGGGGATTTTTATAATGGATAAAACACAAAACAACATAGTTATAGAAGCCAACACCGTTCCCGTAATTAATTACGCGCAGCAGCATCTTATTGATGACCTTTTAGCAGAGTCTTGCGAAAAGGATGAAAGCTTAGAAAAATGGATTTATGAAGCCGAAGAGCCTCTCTTTATAAAAAACCTTGAAAATGTACAGGGTGACGAAAGAGATGTAATTCTGTTCTCAATCGGCTACGGTCCCGATGCAACAGGAAAGGTTTATATGAACTTCGGCCCCCTTAACCGCGAGGGCGGTTGGCGCAGACTTAATGTTGCTGTTTCCAGAGCGAGAAACGAAATGATGGTATTCTCTACCCTCACCCCTGAGCAGATTAATCTTTCTGCAACAAGTGCAAAGGGCGTTGCCGCTCTTAAAGCGTTTCTTGAATATGCCGCCTCAAACCGTCTTACCCTTGACTCCAACAGCACTGCTGCCTTCCGTCACGATAACGACGGTATTGCAAAGGCTATTTGCGCCGCACTCAAGGAAAACGGCTATGATACCGACCTTTCTGTCGGCAATTCCAAGTACCGTATTGACATCGGTATTATTAACCCCGACAACAAGGATAAATATATTCTGGGTATTCTTCTTGACGGCTCGGGCTATGGCTCTTCAAAAACCACACGCGACCGCGAAATAGCACAGGTTAATGTTCTGTCCTCTCTGGGCTGGGATATTATGCGTATCTGGACTATGGACTGGTGGGATAACAGAGAAAAGGAAATTGCCCGTATCCTTGCTAAAATTGCCGATATAAAGGATAGCGAGGCAAAAGAGGAAGCGCAAGAACCCATTCCTCAGGATACCGTTACTAACGAACCCGTTGTGGACTCTGCTAAAACCCAGCAAACAGAAAAGCCTTGCGAAGAAGAAGCTACTAAGGATAAACAGGAAATCGTTATTCCTTATACAGCTTATATTACCGAAAACCCCGCTATAAGCGGTGATGACTTTGTTTCGGGCAGCTTTGATACACAGATTATACACACCGTTTTATCGGTTATTAACTGTGAAGCACCGATAAGCCACGCTTTGCTTACCAAAAGAGTTATTAACAGCTTTGGTATTTTAAGAGCAGGAAACCGTATTCACAGCTATATTGATAATATTGTTTCTAAGGTTCAGCCACTTTTGACCGAGGAGGACGGTCAGCGCTTCTACTATACCGAGCAGACCGACCTATCCCTTATCCGCGTCAGCGGTGAAAAGGAAAACAAAAGGGAAATAAAGGATGTTTCTATAAGCGAAGCGGTTAATGCTGTTTGCTATATCCTTGAAAATCAGGTAAGCCTTAAGCAAGACGACCTTATAAACGAAGCCGCAAGGCTTATGGGATATACACGCTCCTCTCAGGAAGCGACTGCTTTATTTTCTCAGGCTATTGTAAAAGCTGAAAATGACGCTAAAATCAAAAAAGGTGCAAACGAAAGCTGGATAATAGCGTAAAAAACCTCCGCCCTCTTTTATGAGTGGCGGAGGTTTTGGGCTTTAGGAGCTAGGAAGTAGGTATTTTTTGTAAACTTTTTTCATACAATTAATTAGTCCACTTAGGAGTTGATTGTATGAAAGGCAGTACCACAAGAGCGGTTATGCTGGGTGAATACATACTAAGCACAGGAGCAACGGTAAGAGCTACCGCCGCAGTATTTAATGTAAGCAAATCTACAGTACATAAGGATGTTGCCCAACGGCTTCGCTATGAAAATCCCTCTCTTTATAAGCAGGTAAGAAAAATACTGGATATAAATAAAGAAGAACGCCATATACGCGGCGGAATAGCCACAAAAAACAAATACAGCGCAAAAAAGAAGACACTTCGATAAGAAGTGTCTTTTTGGCGCGCTGTAAGAGATTCGCCCGCCCAACTTCTGCGTTGGTCGGCACGCACGCGGACAACAAAACAGTCCACCGGACTGTTTTTAACACTTTGTGTTTGTCCTGTTCGAATCTACATCGCAAAAAAAAGAACACCCCCAAGGGAGTGTCTTTTTGGCGCGCTGTAAGAGATTCGAACTCCTGGCCTTTTGGTCCGTAGCCAAACGCTCTATCCAGCTGAGCTAACAGCGCATTTATTTATATTGCCATAGTATAATAACATAACCTAAACTAAAAATCAAGTATTATTTTTAAAAATAATTTTTTCCATTTCCAAATTTGCGGTTGCATTAATATACATTAAGTTATATAATGTATACAGTGATATTCACGGGGGAATTTAAGATGTTTAAAAAAGTTTGTTCTGTTATATTATGCATTTGTATGCTTTTGACTGCTGTGGGCTGTGGCGGCGGTGACCCCTCTGTTGAAGAGGTTTCAAATCCTGATCCTTCTTCCTCTGCTCCTCCCGAGCCTACATATTACATAAATCCGCTTACAGGTATTAAAAATCTTACCGAGGAACAAAAGGACCTTCGTCCTGTTTCCATAATGATTAACAACATAAAGGTTGCTCAGGGCGTTCAGACAGGCGTTCAGAAGGCCGACATTGTATATGAAACCGAGGTTGAGGGCGGAATTACCCGACTTCTTGCAGTGTACAAGGATATTTCGGTAATCGATAATGTGGGCACTATCCGCTCTGCAAGATACCCCTATATTGAGTTAGCTCTTGGCCACGATGCTGTATATATTCATCACGGTATGGACTATACCTACGCAAAGCCTTATCTTGCTTCCAGCGGTGTTGCAGATTTTGATATAAGCGGAAAATTTGCCTTCCGCGAGAGAAACGGACTGGCTTCCGAGCATACTCTTTATTCCGATGCCGAAAAGATAAAAGCAGGTATAGAAGCTAAAAAATTTAGAACCACTACTACTAAAAACGATAATTTCGCAAACTTCTGCGCAGAAGACGAAAAGGTTACTCCAGCAGGTGGAATTGCAAATACAGCTACCGTTAAGTTCTCAAGCTCTTATTCGAGCATTTTTACCTATAATGCCGAAACAGGCCGTTACACCAAAAACTCCAAGGGCAAGGATAACAAGGACTATAAGAGTGGGGCAACCTATGATTTTACCAATGTTTTTGTTCTTGAAACCTCTATCACCTATTATCCCGACAACAAGCACCGCAAGGTTGCTCTTTCCTCTGGCAGTGGTTACTATGTATCTATGGGCAGCTATGAGCCTATTACCTGGCAGAAGGGTTCGGGCAGCGCTTCCTTTAAATTCTTTGCTGCCGACGGCAGTGAGCTTAAAGTAAATCAGGGAAACAGCTGGGTTTGTCTTTATGATAAACAGTTCACTCCTACCTTTGAATAACAGTATTACACAGCAGTTTTTCACTGCTGTGTTTTTTTACAAAGAAATATTTTCCATTTTGTGCAAAAAGTACAGTAAATATAAACTATTGACTTTTTCATTCATCATATGTTACAATGATGATGTATTATTTTGCTCTTATGAGTATTAGGAGGA
>JBGUVH010000008.1:0-4550 GCA_045134215.1 Acutalibacteraceae bacterium | reverse complement strand
TACCCTTACCGTTCAGCTTACCGTCGACGAAATCACCTTCTTTGATTGTGCCGTCTTTTTCGGTTATTTTACCGTTACCGTTCAACTCACCATTGATGAAGTCACCTTCTTCGACAGTACCATAGCTCATAATTTTTTTGCCTTTACCGTTAAGCTTAAAGTCAACAAAATCGCCCTCATACACAGCACCACTTATAAAAGTTCTTTTACCCTTACCGTTGGCTTCTCCGTTAACCAGCTCACCTTCATAAACACTACCGTCTAACAAGGCTTTTACACCTACGGTTACTTTCTTTTCGCTGATTTCAGGCGCAGTAACACTATCTGTCTTCTCCTCTGCTGTCTCTGCAGCAGAAATATCAAACGCTTCAGCTTTAGCTTCGGCAGACTCTGTAAGGCTTTCTTTTTTACAATCTGCAAGTATTCTGGCTACAGAAAGTTCATTAAGGAATAATTCATCGTCAGAGAATCTTTCTCTGAACATTTTTTGCGAATTTGCTAACTGAAGCCTTAACCCCTGTGTATTTTTCACCTCTGACAGATAAACAGCTAAAATCTTTTTGTCAACGTCATCAGCTGTTGTCATTTCTCTGCGACAATATTTAGAGGCGGTGTAATTATCTGAAAGAAATGCAATCACAGCGTCGCAGCCTAAAAGCATCTCCTCGATATATGCAGGCCACTCTGTTCCTGCCTCAATACCGCTGTCATACCAAATATTAAAGCCTCTTTTTTTGAGTCCTTTAATAATAGGCATAACTGTATCCGAATCCTTATGGGAATAGCTTATAAAAATATATTTATCATTACTTAAGGACATTTTTTCTACTTCCTTTCGTCTGTTTTTTCTGTATCTCAGTAAGAAGCTTTATGGTTTCTGAATCCTTTTCCTTATCGATCTGTGGCAGCGCCTCAAAAGGTACAAGACAGGGATGAATTCTGTTTGAGCTGTCCTTTTTGCCGTTTTCTGTCACTCCTGCTCTCCAATGATTAAGGAAATGGAATCTGCTCCATCGGATGTGCTCCATTTCAGCCATAACCGAATCAGAATATTCAGTATTTTCAGCTATAATCTTACGTATAGAATGATAATCGCTTGCACTTATGTTTGAAGTACGAAGGAAGGTATTAAGCTTTTTCCATTGAGCTTCTATGCCTTCCTCACCGTCGCTTTCCTTTGCATCACCGTAAAGACAGGCATATCTGAAATTAAGAAGCTTAGCCGAACGGTAAACATCAGTTAAAAATACGCTGTCTTTTATCAGAATTTTTTCAATCTGTCCAAAGGAAACAATGCCCTCATCTCTGACTATGCCAAGCAGATTTTCGTCAAGCTTATAGCAATGTATATCGCTTTTACGACATTTTTCCGCCAGCATAATAAGAGAGTCCATAGCAGGTAAAACAGGGAAAATTATCCTGTCACTTTCAGAAATGATATCTATACTGCTTTGCCAGCTTTCCTTATGATAAACTATCTTATCGGAATTCATAAGATTAAGGTCTGAATGCACCGAAGAATAAAGCTCACAGTCACCCCATATATGATAGGTTATCTTCTGAGAAAGAGAATATATATTATTAAGAATAGCGTAATTCAGTATTTCCTGTGCTATGCCGTCAAAGCCTATCAATGAAATCTGTATTTCATTTTTACCCTCAGCAAAGTATTTCATCAGATTGTGCTCAACCCAATAATTACGTGCGACCAATTCATTGAGGTTGATAATTCTAAATTCATCGCTGTCATTTTTGAACATTTCAATGTTATCTGACTTTATGTAAACATTCTTATTCTTTAAGCGTTCACGGTTTTTATTGAAAAATCGGAAGGATTCCCCATCATCGTTAAACATAATTATATGATTATCTGCATCCTTAAAGGTTAAATCAGAGGATATAACTGCATTATCAATACAGCCTGCCAGCTCCTGTCTTTCAGCACTGTCACCGTATATGGCAAAAGAATCCTTTTTCATACAAAGGAAGAAATCCTTTATCTTACGGCTAAGCTCCTTTACAAATACCAGCAGTCCGCTTGCCACTACAGCAGGAGCAAGCCAGCGTGTTATTTCAATAAGAAAATTTTTCTCTTCATACAAGGGATTCACCGCATACAAAGCAAAGGAATTATATGCTGAATCAAGTAAGGATTCGCCCTCCATAAGAAAACCGATTATACCTATAATAAAAGGCATAACAAATAAAAAAGGTACGGCTAATTTCTTTATATATTTCACAAAATCACATCCTGCAAAAGCTTTTATAAAATTATAGCAATAAACAAAAAAAAATACAATAAAAATAACACTTTTTATAAAATACCACCTGCAAATAAACCTTGTCCCCTATAACAAAAAAGCCACACAGGTGTGTGACTTTTCTTATATCATTATAATTATTTCTTAGCTGCCTTTTTGGCATCCTTAGCCTTAACAGCCTTTACTACGATACCCGAAAGAACTGCGAGAGCGAGAACGTTGGGAAGAACCATAAGCTGGTTAAACATATCGGTGAGCTCCCAAACGAGGTCGTTTGAAAGGCAGGAGCCGAGGAAGGTGAATGCAACTGCGATAACAGCGTAAATCTTTTCAGCTTTTTTACCGAAAAGATAAACAACGTTTACCTTACCGAAAAGGTTCCAGCTGATGATGGTGGAGAATGCGAAGAAGAAGAGACATATAGCAACGAAAATACTACCTATCTTGTCACCAAAGACACTACCGAATGCGAGCTGTGCAAGGTTAGCCTTGGTTACGCCGTCAGGAGCGAAACCTGTTTCGAGGATACCGCCCTTAGTGTAAAGAGAAGAGATAACAACGAGAGCTGTCATAGTGAGAACTACGAAGGTATCGATGAACACACCTGCCATAGCGAGAACACCCTGGTCGTGGGGCTTTTCAACCTTGGCAAGAGCGTGTGCGTGAGGAGTAGAACCCATACCTGCTTCGTTTGAGAAAAGACCTCTTTTGGCACCCTGGCTGATAGCCTTTTTAAGTGCTGCACCCATAGCACCGCCGAAGAGAGCCTGAGGAGCAAATGCATATTTAAAAATCATACCGAAGGCCTCAGGGAGAACCTTGATATTTGCTACGAGAACGATAAGGCTTCCTGCGATGTAAAGGAAGGCCATAACAGGAACAATCTTTTCTGTTACGGAAGCGATACGGTTAGCACCGCCGATGAAGATAAAGCCTGCGATGAGAGCAACTACGATACCTACTGCCCAGGAGGGAATACCAAAAGCTGTACTGCAGGTTTCGCCAATAGAGTTTGACTGTACCATACTACCCATAAAGCCAAGAGCAAGAATACTTGCCACTGCGAAGAAGCCTGCAAGGAATTTACCGAAGCCGCCCTTGAAGGCCTTAGTGATGTAGTAAACAGGGCCGCCGTCTACGGAACCATCATCGTTTACTTTTCTCGTCTCCTGAGCGAGAACTGCTTCAGCGTAAATGGTAGCCATACCGAAGAATGCGATAATCCACATCCAGAAAATAGCACCGGGACCACCGATGAGGATAGCACCGCAGGCACCGACGATATTACCTGTACCTACCTGTGCAGCAATAGCTGTGGCAAGAGCCTGGAAGGAGCTTAAGCCACCATCCTGCTTACCGCCGCGGAGCTTGATACCGCCGAAGGCACTTTTCATAGCTTCGCCGAAGCAACGAACCTGAACAAAGCGGGTTTTCACGGTATAGAAAAGACCGATACCGATAAGAAGTACTATAAGAATATAGTCGGAAAGATAAAGATTGATTGTCTGTACAATTTTTAAAATTGCGTCCATTTGTTTTTCCTCCAAACAAAAAAATAATCAGTCACCCTGAAAAGCAACTGAAAAAGAAAAAAACATATGTAGAATAGTGGTATTAAATTACCGCTATTCTGCTCTGTCCTTTTGCCTGAGAGATTCAGCGAAAATTTCGCCTTGCACCTTGGGCACTCAATTTAATGAGCTTCTCCAGAGCCTCCTCCGCTATCGGTTTCAGATGATTCCGACAGTTTCATAGGGCTTAATGTTTCGTATGATATCACATTAAAGCGCTGATGTCAAGGGGGTGTAAAGCAGAAAAAATTATTTTTTTAGAAAAAATCACTATTAACATTATTATATCAACGTCACTGAAAGATAAACATACCATTGATTTTACCCTCTGATTATATTTTATGGCTTATTATTTCCCATCCTACTAATTCGAAATCCCCGTCTGCTCCACTCTCGATCACAGGATGATAAACACAGCCGTCACTGCCCTCACCGTATCCGTCATACACAAACAGAGTTACACCGTTATTAAGAACAGTAATATAGAAAGGATTTTTTATTTCTGTTTCTTTATAAATCATTATTCAGATTCTCCTCATTTTTATTAAAGTTAGCAGAAATCACTCTTATATATAATCCGAAAAAAATTTGAAAGTAACAACGCAAGATTTATTAATCCGACTGTATATAAATTTATTATGCATTTTTACAGTTTATTCGAATAACTTTGACTGTATTGAAAAAATAACGGCACCAAAGGCACCGTTATTATTTTTTG
>JBGUVH010000007.1:0-5195 GCA_045134215.1 Acutalibacteraceae bacterium | reverse complement strand
TATGTATACAGCACCCGTTTTTGTGCTTATATATTCTGTGATTTTTCTTGGTGAAAAGCTTAATATAGTAAAAGGTATAACTATATTTTTGATGATTGTTGGCTGTGCGCTTGTTTCGGGAATTGTAGGAGGCATAAGATTTAGTCTTGTTGGAGTACTTTTTGGAATAGCATCGGGTATTTCCTACAGTGCATATAATATCTTAACTAAAATACTTACTATACATAAGGTTAATGCGGTTACTGTTACAAGCTATAATTTCATTATGGTGGGTATTATTGGTCTTGCTGTGTCTGATCCTGTAGAAATTATATGGATTACTTCAAAAGAACCGATTGCTATTATTCCGCTTATTATAGGTATCGGTGTTCTTACCTGTGTTTTGCCCTACCTTTTTTATACCTTTGGTTTACGTGATATTCCTGCAGGTACAGCATCTGCTATGGGAATTATAGAACCTCTTTCGGCAACTGTTTTCAGTGTAGCTTTTTTAGGCGAGGTTTTAACTGTGCCTCTTGTTATAGGTATGGTACTTATACTATCGGCTGTTTTTGTCCTCGCTAAGCAGAAATGATATATAACCTATTTAAACCGTTCTCAACCGAGAACGGTTTTCTGTTTAATATTTCTCTATAATTCCACAGGCAATTTTGGTTCCTGAATTTCCGCTTGGCTGAGTTGTGAAATCGTCAGCATTACTATGGATAACCACTGTTCTGCCTATTATTTCACCAACGCTGAAACGGTCGGTTGCGACAGTCATATAAGCACCGCTACCGCATAGCAGCAGGGAAGGTAGGTCGCCTGAGTGATTGGGGTGTGAAGCGTCAGTGGGGTTATAGTGACCTTTAGTGTTCTCAAAAAGTTCACCTTTACAGTCAGAGCCTTCGTGAATATGAAAACCGAAAAAACCACTGTTGTTTTCAGGGAGTCCGGTTATCTTTGCTTCTATGAGAACAAAGCCTCTTTTTTGATAAAATTTAACAGTTCCGTCTATATTAAAATTATTGTTATTGCTTTTAATACGGGCTATAGCATTATAAGGTTTACAGCAAGAATTCATATTATCACCTCATAATACTTTATGAAAAAAATGTAAAAATGTGAGCAATGACCTATTTATTTGAATAATTGAAGCCATTATTTGCCTTAAAAGGTTGACAAGACGGGTTTAAATTTGGTAAAATATATATCTAATATGGCTTATTGTGTCAATTTAGAGGTGTATGAATAATGGCAAAAAGTATGACAGGCTACGGCAGAGCGCAAATTCAGTCAGAAGCCTTTGATATTACAGCAGAAATCAAGGCTGTAAACCATAGATATTTTGAGCTAACGGTTAAAGCTCCAAGAGGGTACTCCTTCCTTGAGGAAAGAATTTCTTCATTTCTTAAAAAGAAAATTTCAAGAGGAAAAATAGAAGTATATATTTCTATTATTAATCTTGGTGAGAGTGATACTGTAATAGAGGTCAATACTGAATATATGGATGCTTATGTGAGCGCACTAAAACAGCTTTGCACCCAGTATAATCTACAAGGTGATTTTCCTGTTATGAGCTTTGCTCAGAACCCCGAGGTTTTCAAAATCACTAAAAAGCAGATTGATGAGGATGCAGTAACAGAAGAGGTTCTCGGTGTACTGAGTAGCGCAGTTGATAATTTTATTAATATGCGCGAAGTTGAGGGACAACGTCTTTGCGAGGATGTTGTTTCACGAATCAAAACAATAGAACAGCTTGTCACTTTTATTGAGGAAAAATCTCCCGAGTCTGTTAAGCTGTACCGTGAGCATCTTGAGGCAAAAATCAAAGAGCTTATCGGGGACATACAGATTGATGAACAGAGAATTCTTACCGAAACTGCTATTTTTGCCGATAAGGTTGCTGTTGCAGAGGAAACTGTTCGTCTTCGCAGTCATCTTATGCAGGTTGAGGAGCTTCTGACTAAGGACGAGCCTATAGGCAGAAAGCTTGACTTTATTGTTCAGGAAATGAACAGAGAGGCAAATACCACAGGCTCTAAGTCTCAGGATATTGAGATTACAAACGCTGTGGTTGAAATTAAAGCTGAAATTGAGAAAATCCGTGAGCAGATACAGAATCTTGAATAGGAGTTATTTATGAAGTTAATTAATATAGGTTTTGGTAATATGGTGTCAGCAAACAGGCTTGTTGCTATAGTGAGTCCCGAGTCTGCACCTATAAAGCGTATGATTTCAGAGGCAAAGGAAAAGGGTAATCTTATTGATGCTACTCACGGCAGAAGGACCAGAGCGGTAATAATCACCGACAGCGACCATATTATACTAACATATCTTCAGTGTGAAACGGTTGCTAACCGTATTGCCGAGGATTCCGTTGAGGAGGATGAAGAAAATGAGTAAAGGTACAGTTTTCATTATTTCGGGACCGTCTGGTTCAGGTAAGGATACAATAATGGCTGAGCTTTTTAAACGTCATCCTGAAATCAGACTTTCTATATCCTCAATTACGAGAGATATGCGTGTAGGAGAGGTTGAAGGCGAAAAGTATCACTTTATTTCCCGAGAGGAGTTTGAAGCTGAGCTTGAAGATGACGCTTTTCTTGAGCATAATCTTTTTGTTGATAACTATTACGGAACACCTAAAAAGCCTGTTATTGACTGTATTGAGAGCGGTAATGATATAATTCTTGAAATTGATGTCAACGGCGCTGCTCAGGTTAGAGAAAAATTACCTGAGGCTGTAAGCATCTTCATAATGCCGCCTTCTTACGAAGAGCTTCGCAGACGTCTTATCGGCAGAGGAACCGATTCGATAGAGGTTATTGAAAAAAGACTCACAGCTTCTCTTGGTGAAATTGAGAGAGCGGTTGAGTATGATTATGTTGTAAAGAACGATATTGTTGACCGATGCGTTGATGATATTATTCATATAATTGTTTCTCACAGACTTACCTGTGAAAATCAGAAAAAATTAATTAATGAGGTGCTTAACAAATGTTAAATCCTGCTATTGGTAAACTTATTCAGAACTGCGAGAACCGTTACGGTCTTGTAAACGAAATTGCGAAGGAAGCCAGAAAAATAGCTGATGCTTCTATTGAAAAAGAAGAAATTATTATTGAAAAGCCTGTTTCTCTTGCAATTAATAAGGTAGCTTCCAAGCGCGGACTTCTGTAAGATTTAAAATTTTTGAAAGGGGAGGGTGTCTGTTGAGTAAAATTGCAAAAGTTGTAATTGACGGCGCAACCGTTCAGTTTGACAGACAGTACTCCTATATTGTTCCTGAGTCTATTGAAGACTTGTGTGTTGCAGGAATACGCGTTGTTGTTCCTTTCGGTCGCTCAAATATTAAAAAACAGGGCTTTGTTATTGATACAGAGTACGGTAATGACATAGAAGGACTGAAATCGGTTATAAGTGTTTTTGATTCTACACCTGTACTAAGTGATGAAATGATAAAGCTTTGTAGCTGGATGCGAAAACAGACCTTTTGTACCTATTATGATGCAATTCATACCCTGCTTCCTGCGGGAATAGGTATGAAGCTTATAAAACAGTACGGCGCAGTGGAGAATTTCGATGTATCAGCCCTTGGTGAGCTTGAACAGGCTGTATATTCTTATGTAAGAAAAAAAGGCAGTAGTGTAAAAAAAGAAACGATACTTACTGCTTTTGCTGATGTTGATGACAGTATTCTGAGCCGACTTTGTGACCTTGGTGCTCTTTGCTTTGAGGACGGAATGGTTCGCAAAATGGGAGATGCCACTATGAAAATGGTGCGTCTTGCGGTTGACAGTGAAGAGCTGTCAGCAATGAACCTTACTTCAAAGCAGCAAGGTGTGACCGATTATATATCTGCTGCTGTTGAGTGTTCTGTCAAAGAGGTTATGTATTATACAGGGGTTACCGTTTCGGTTATAAACACCCTTGAGAAAAATAGAGTTATTGAATTCTTTGAAAAAGAAGTATTCAGGCTACCTCATAACTTTAGCAAAAAGGCAGAGAGGACAGAAATAAAGCTTACCGATGAACAAAACAAGGTTTACGAAGAGCTTAAAGGAAGGCTTTCGTCAAAGGGCGGTGCCTGTTCACTGCTTTACGGAATTACAGGCAGTGGAAAGACTCAGGTTTTTTTAAGACTTGTGGATGATGTTATAGATTCGGGAAAAGGCGTAATAATTATGGTTCCCGAAATTTCTCTTACACCACAGACGCTTTCGCTTTTCGGTAAGCGTTACGGAAACCGCGTAGCTGTTTTCCACAGCGCTATGTCACAGGGACAAAGAATGGATGAATGGAAGCGTGTTAAAAACGGTGATGCCGTTGTTGCTATAGGCACACGCTCGGCTGTTTTTGCTCCTATGGATAATGTCGGACTTATTGTTATGGACGAAGAACAGGAGCATACCTATAAATCTGAAAAATCACCCCGTTTTCATGCCAGAAATATAGCAAAATTCAGAGTGAACTACCACAACGCTCTTCTTTTACTTGCATCGGCTACTCCTTCTATGGAGTCTTATTATGCCGCTAAAAACGGTAAATACGGTCTTCATACCTTAGCACAGCGTTTTGGAGGCGCACAGCTTCCCGATGTTACTACGGTGGATATGAAATCTGAGATTTTTTCGGGTAACAACGGAAGTATCAGCAGAAGACTTGCAGATGAGCTTGATATTGTTTTGAAGAATAAAAAACAGGCGATACTGTTACTGAACAGAAGGGGATATAATACCTATGTTTCCTGTTCTGTGTGCGGATATGTTGCCACCTGCCCTAACTGTAGTATTTCAATGACATATCATTCGGCAAATAAACGTCTTATGTGTCATTATTGCGGTCATTCTGTGGCTGTCTCAAATAAGTGCCCTGAATGTAATAATGAGCATATGCGGTTTTTCGGTATTGGAACACAGCGTGTTGAGGATGAACTGAAAATGCTTTTTCCCACTGCCAGAGTATTAAGACTTGACGCTGACAGTACTCTTGCTAAGGATTCCTTTTCTGATTATCTGGGTCGTTTTGCAGCGGGAGAATATGATATTATGCTGGGCACACAGATGGTTGCAAAGGGGCTTAATTTCCCGAATGTTACCCTTGTGGGTGTAATTGGCGCTGACCAGTCTATGTACAGCGAGGATTACAGAAGCTATGAAAGGACCTTCTCACTTCTTACACAGGTGGTGGGTAGAGCAGGTAGGGGCGAGGAC
>JBGUVH010000006.1:0-7897 GCA_045134215.1 Acutalibacteraceae bacterium | reverse complement strand
GGTGGTAAGGACTCTATGAGCGGTACCTTTGAGCATATTGATGTTCCTCCCACCCTCGTTTCCTTTGCCGTAACAACAGAGCCTGTTGGCAACATCGTTTCTCCCGAATTCAAAAATGCAGGAAGCAAGGTTGTACTTCTCACCTGTGATTTTGATGAAAACGGACTGCCCGTTACCGATTCTCTTATTAATCTCTTTTCTACTGTTCACTCTCTTGTGAAAGACGGCAAGGCAAAGGCTATTTATACACCAGGTATCGGCGGTATTGCAGAAGCTGTTATGAAGATGGCAATTGGTAATAAAATCGGCTTTAAGTATGCTGACGGTCTTACCGTTAAAGACATTTTCGGTTATAACTATGCTTCCTTTATTGTTGAGCTTAGCGATGATACCGAAATTGGCAAGGTTATCGGTTATACTACTGATGAGGCAAAGCTTACTTTAGACAACGAAGAAATCGACCTTAATGCACTTCAGAACAGCTATGAAGAGGTTCTTGAAAAGGTTTATCCCTGTAACATTGACCATAAAACCAAGAATCCCGAAAAATTCTCCTTCTCTGTAAGCGAGTATGCTAAACCTAAATTCAGTGTTGCAAGACCTAAGGTGCTTATTCCTGTATTCCCAGGTACTAACTGTGAATATGATACTGCGAAAGCTCTGCTCACTGCAGGTGCCGAGCCTGAAATTTTTGTTATCAATAACCTTTCTGCACAGAGTGTTGCTGAATCTGTTGATACCTTTGCTAAGAAGATGAAGGACGCACAGATAGTATTTATTCCAGGTGGCTTCTCAGGTGGTGACGAGCCTGACGGTTCGGGTAAATTTATTACTGCCTTCTTCAGAAATCCTGCTATTAAAGAACAGGTTAACGAACTGCTTAAAAACCGCGACGGTCTTATGGCAGGTATCTGCAATGGCTTCCAGGCACTTGTAAAGCTTGGTCTTGTTCCCTTCGGCGAGATTATTGACACCGATGAAACCTGTCCTACGCTTACCTATAACACCATCGGCAGACATCAGTCCAGACTTGTTCAGACAAGAATTGCTTCCAATAAATCTCCTTGGCTTATGGAAACAAAGGTTGACGACATCTACACCGTACCGATTTCTCACGGTGAAGGCCGCTTCCTTGTAAGCGATGAACTGGCTGCCAGTCTTGCTGCAAACGGTCAAATTGCTACTCAGTATGTTGACCTTGCAGGCAATCCCACAAGTGATATACGCTTTAATCCCAACAACTCCTGCTTTGCTATTGAAGGTATTACAAGTCCTGACGGTAGAGTGCTTGGTAAAATGGGACACAGTGAGCGTATTGGCAACGGTCTTTATAAAAACGTTGACGGAAAATACGATATGGGTATGTTCCGCAGTGCTGTTAAATACTTTAAATAAGAGGTGTTTTAAATGAAAAGTGATATTGAAATTGCTCAGGAAGTCGTTCTTCGCCCTATAACTGAAATTGCAAAAACAGCAGGTATCCCTGATGAAAAATTAGAGCAGTACGGCAAATATAAGGCAAAAATTGACCTTTCTCTTTTAAAGGATGAAAACAAAGAAAACGGTAAGCTGATTCTTGTTACAGCTATTAACCCTACCCCCGCAGGTGAAGGTAAAACCACCACAACAATAGGTCTTGCAGATGCTATGCGCGCTACTGGCAGAAATGTTATGGTTGCTCTTCGTGAGCCTTCCTTAGGTCCCGTTTTTGGTGTTAAGGGCGGTGCGGCAGGCGGCGGATATGCTCAGGTTGTTCCTATGGAGGATATTAACCTTCATTTCACAGGCGACTTCCATGCTATAGGCGCTGCAAATAACCTTCTTGCCGCTATGCTTGATAACCATATTCATCAGGGCAATACTCTGGGTATTGATGTAAGACGCATTACCTGGAAGAGATGTGTTGATATGAACGACCGTCAGCTTCGTTTTGTTACCGACGGTCTTGGCGGCAAGGTAAACGGTGTACCCAGAGAAGACGGTTTCGATATTACCGTTGCAAGTGAAATTATGGCTGTTCTCTGCCTTTCAAATTCCATTACCGATTTAAAGGAAAGACTTTCCAGAATTATCGTTGGCTATACCTATGACGATAAGCCTGTTACCGCAGGTCAGCTTAATGCTCAGGGTGCTATGACCGCACTTCTTAAAGACGCATTAAAGCCTAACCTTGTACAGACTCTCGAAGGTACTCCTGCTCTTGTTCACGGCGGACCTTTCGCAAATATTGCTCACGGCTGTAACTCTATTATAGCTACAAAGATGGCAATGAAATTAGGCGATTATGCTATTACCGAAGCAGGCTTTGGCGCTGACCTTGGCGCTGAAAAGTTCCTCGATATAAAGTGTCGTTTCGGTGGACTCCGCCCAAATGCCGTTGTTCTTGTTGCTACTATTCGCGCTCTTAAGATGAACGGCGGTGTTGCCAAAACCGAATTAAAGGAAGAAAACCTTGAGGCACTCAAAAAAGGTATGCCTAACCTTATTCGTCACGCAAGTAACATTAAAAATGTATATAAGCTACCTTGTGTTGTTGCAGTAAATCGCTTCCCCACCGATACCGATGCTGAGGTTCAGCTTGTTATTGATAGCTGTGCAAAGCTTGGTATAAAGGCAATTTGCTCAAAGGTTTGCGCCGAAGGCTCTAAGGGCGGTATTGAACTCGCCAACGAGGTTGCCCGTCTTTGCGAAGAGGATAACGACTTTACCTTCTGTTATGAAGACAATCTTTCTATTGAGGATAAAATAAAAGCAATCGTTACCAAAATTTACGGCGGTGACAATGTAATATTTGCTCCTGCCGCTAAAAAGGAAATCGCAAAGCTTACCGAGCTTGGTTTTTCCAATATGCCTGTTTGTATGGCTAAAACTCAGTACAGCTTTTCCGATGATATGACTAAGCTGGGCGCACCCACAGGCTTTGATATAACTGTAAGAAATATTAAAGTAAGCGCAGGCGCAGGCTTTATCGTAGCGCTGACAGGCGATATTATGACAATGCCAGGACTTCCAAAAGTTCCCGCTGCCGAGAAAATAGATGTTGATGAAAACGGTATAATAAGCGGTCTGTTCTAAACAAAAAATGCAGTTCTTATGAACTGCATTTTTTATTTATTATGGTTTCTTAAACAGTCCTATAGGTAAGGGATTATAGGTCAGTACGGCAAAAAGAAAGGCAATTATAAAAAGTATAATAAACGCTATCAGGTCTGCTTTTTCAGGCACTCTGAATAGACATTTCATAATTACTTCGGTTAATAAAAATGTTATTATTACAGCTAAAATAAATATACCTATATTAATAACAGATATGTCCGTTTTTCCTATTATACCTGAGATAGTGTAAAAAGCCACAACTATAAATGCCATACCTATTATCAGAGAAATTGTTCTTGAAAGCAAAAATGATGGGTGTTTTTTTCTGACTTTTAACCACTCAAATATACTGAAAGCAAGTACGGGAATAAACAAAAGTTTTAAATGCTCCCATGTGCTTTCATTAACCGCAGAAAAATAACCGACAACTTTATTTTCTCCACTCCATTCATACACAAAATGAAGCAGAACTCCAAGCAAAACGGAAAAGATTATTCCACCTATAATAGATTTTTTCTCCTTATACATAAAACAACACCCTCTTTCTAAAAGAGTATATGCCGTTTTAGTTGTTTTAATTATAAAACTTTATATCTGCCTGCATACGCATAGCTTCCATAACAGAACAAACCGCATGGGCAAGTTCCTTCATTTCTCTGTATTCCTCTTTTGTTTCCTCGGGCTGTGTGATATATCTGTAGAAATCCTTTGCTTCATAGCTCATAAGTTCTTCTTTGCTCATAACACCAACAAGCTGCTCATCCTCAGAGTCAATATTTATATAAATATCATCATACTTCGAAATATGACCTATAGTTATCTTTCCTTTATCTCCAAGTATCTCACTTGGAAAATCACTCTGACAGGCTTTAGAAGAAATTATGGAAACAATATGGTCACAATATTTATATATTGCTGAAACAGAAGCGTCGCTTCCACTCTCTAAAAATGATGCCTGTGTAATTATTGTATCAGGAATACCGAATAGGTCAATGGCTGGATATACACAGTAAATGCCTAAATCCATAAGAGTGCCTGTAGCAAATCGTGGATTGAAAATATTTGGATTTTTACCAAGCAAATAATCTTTATATTTACTGGAAAGCTGGCAGAACTCAAACCTACAGCTTTTTATCCTACCGATTTTCCCAAGAGCTTCTTTCAGAATTTTTCTTGCAGGAAGGTGCATACCTATTATAGCTTCCATAAATATCACATTGTTATTTTCAGCAGCTGCTGCAAGGTTTAAAAATTCCTCTTCAGTGGTAACAATAGGCTTCTCAACAATTACATGCTTTCCTGCGTTCACCATTTTCATTGCCTGTTCGAAATGCAAAGAATTAGGACTTGCTATATAAACCGCATCCACAGTATTGCTATTTGCAAGGTCATTTAAATCAGTGAATATCTGGGCAGTTTTCCCAATATCCTTTAAAAAGCTCTCCCCTTTTTCCTTAGTGCGTGAATACACTGCGGAAAGAGTATAATAATCTTTAAGCAAGTCTATTCCGCCTATAAAGGATTTTGTTATCCAACTTGTTCCAATAGTTGCAATACGTATCATTAAGGGTTATCCTTTCGTATAATTAAAGCCGACTGTTTAGGTCGGCTTTTTAAAATTATTTTTTCTTTGCGCTTAATTTGTTTTTCCAGATAACCCATAAAGGTGTGGAAACAAACAGCGAGGAGATACATCCTGAAACAAGACCGAATACCATCGGAATTGCAAAGGTGCGAAGTGAAGTAAGTCCGAAGATTTCAGCAACAACTATAATGGTTACAACTGCAACAACAGTAGTGGTGGTTGTAACGATATTTCTTGCAAGAACACTGTTAAGGCTTAAGTTCACAACATCATAAAGCTTCATATCGGGATTATACTTTTTGTTTTCTCTTACAGAGTCATATATAACTATGGTATCGTTAAGAGAATAACCGAAGATAGTAAGCACAACAGCGATATAGTTCATATCTATCTGCAGACGGAAAATAACACAAGCTATAAAGGAAATCGCAACGTCAAGAACAAGAGCAACAAGCGCTGTAAGAGCAGCGGTAACACCGCCGATTTTACGGAATCTTATTCCTACGTAAACAACAACCAGCGCTGCAACAACCAATACAGCAGCAAGGGCCTTTAAGAAAAAGGAACCTGCAAGGGTTGCATTTACAGAGGTAGAACTGTAAAGTGATATATCGTTGTCAGGATATTTTTCCTGAAGCTTCTTAGAAAGTGCTTCCTGATTTTCTGTGGTTACAGCCTCGTTTTTAGCAAGAGTAACAGTAACAGTATATGTGTTACCTGCAATAGAAGAACCCTTTGAAACGGTGGATTCAGCTCCGAAAACCTCGGTAACAACAGCTTTTACATCATCAGCATTAATATCGGCAACCTTATCAGAATAGGTGTAATCATAAGTGATTACAGTACCACCCTTAAAGTTAGTATCAAGCTTTACACCGAAAACGATGCCGATAACAATGCCTATCAGAGTAAGTACAGCGTATGCAATAAGTACCCATTTAAGAGGTTTGTTAAAATCATAAGTCTTAGTCATTTTTCTTACCTCCATAAAGCCAGGGTTTACGCAGGAATTTAAACTGTGATACACTTCTGAGCATCAGCTTTGAGCAAACAACACCCATAATAAGATTGAAGATAACACCAACTAAAAGTGTATAACCAAAGGAATAAATTGAACCTGCAATAGAAGCGCCGAAGATAAGAGAGAACAGCTTATAAATTATAAAGCCGCTTGTACCGAAGGCACCCATAAGAACGAAGGCAACAATAAGTATGGTAACATTACCGTCAATAATTGCGCTGAGTGAGTTCTTAAAGCCTGCGTCTATAGAGCCGTCTATTGTCTTTCCGTTTTTAAATTCCTGACGGATACGCTCGGCAGCGATAACGTTACAGTCAACACCTACACCGATAGAAAGAATAATACCTGCAATACCGGGTATGGTAAGCGTAAAGCTGTTAAGACCTGGGAAGAAGCCGGAAATTGCGGCAATAGAACCTGCCAACTGTCCAAGAAGTGCTATTGAAGCAATTACACCGTTAAGACGGTAGCGCACTATCATAAGAATACAGATAATACCGAAGGCAATAGCACCTGCAATAAGCATTACTTTAAGTGCATTTTCACCAAGAGAAGGAGAAACAATAGAAAGCTTACTATCGTCAACACTCAGTGCAAAAGGCAGAGAACCTGCATTGATTTTATCAGCAAGCTCCTGTGCTTCATCAGCATCAGCCATACCGGTAATAATTGCCTGTCCGCCTGTAATCTGTTCATTTACTGTAGGAGCGGTGATAACGTTACCGTCCATGGAAATAGCAATTTGTCCCTTGCTTGAAGCAAGTTCCTTTGTAGCGCTTGAGAAAAGGTCAGCAGCAGTGCTGTCAAGCTCAAGAGCTACTATGTAACCGTTCTGCTCATCATAAGCAGGAGTTGCCTTAGTAACATGCTCACCCTTGAAAATAACGGTTTCTGCACTGTAGGAAGCGCCCTTACAGAATGTAAGCTCTGCTGTTTCACCGAGAGCTGCTACAGCGGCTGAAGGGTCCATATCAGTGTCATCAGCTTCCCAAGGGAACCGAACAACTATTTGATGGTTTTCCTTATCAGCATAAATTTCATAATCTGTAATATTCTGACTAACCATTCTGGTGTCAATAATTGCCTGTGCAGCATCCATATCCTCATCGGTAATTTCCGACTTGGCAATATCAGGAGTAAACACAGCTTCAACACCGCCGCGAATATCGATTCCCCAACGGATGTCCTCTGCGCCCTTGATGTAAACATTACGAGTGTCACCGTGCCAGTTCTCGATTCCGAAGAAAGCGGTATAGGTCAGAAGAAGGATAAGCGCAAGTACAATAAAAAACGTACTCTTGCGTGCTTTTTTGTTCTTCATTACAAGTCCTCCACTTTATATAATTAATTAATATATTAATTATAAGATTTTTAATGTAAAATGTCAATTAATAAATCTTAAATTATACAAATGTAATTGTGATATATTATTACAACAGCTTTTCAAGCACGGCATAACGTACCGAAACGCAAAGCACCTTTGAAGCTTTTTTTATTTCATCTACAGGCGGGAAGGACGGCGCTATTCTGATATTACTGTCCTTTTCATCTATTCCGTAAGGATAGGTTGCTCCAACCTTAGTAAGTATCATTCCTGCACCTGCACAAAGCTCCTCTACCCTCTTAGCGCAGCCTTCCATAACGTTAAGACTGATGAAGTATCCGCCCTTTGGTGTATTCCAAGAGGCGATTTCAAGTCCGCCAAGCTCATTTTCAAGCTCACTGATTACACTGTCAAACTTGGGACGCAGAATTTCAGCATGCTCCTTCATATGCGCCTTTACATCATCAACGTTTCTGAACATTCTGGCGTGGCGAAGCTGATTAAGCTTATCGGGACCGATAGTTTGAAACTGCATTCTGCTTTTAAGCAGCTCTACATTATTGGGACTGGCACCCTGCGCCGCAACACCTGCACCCGGAAAAGTAATTTTAGAGGTAGAAGTAAACATAATTACAAGGTCAGGATTTCCAGCCTTAACACATTCATCATAGATGTTAAGCAGCTCATCACCGTCATCATACAAATCGTGTATAGCGTAGGCGTTATCCCAGAAAATTCTGAAATCCTTTGCAGCAGGCTTCATATTTGCAAGACGCTTTACAATTTCATCGCTATAGGTAATTCCTTCGGGATTTGAGTACTTGGGAACGCACCACATTCCCTTTACGCTTTCATCCTTTATAAGCTCTTC
>JBGUVH010000005.1:0-9092 GCA_045134215.1 Acutalibacteraceae bacterium | reverse complement strand
TCCTGAGCATTACCCTTAGATTTATAAGCTCTGGGCTTTTTAGGAACATATTTTTCTCCGTAAGCAGAAGAAATATATTTCTGTGCGGCAAAGGTTGCCTCAGCAGAAATACGCAGAGAGTCGGTTCGCATATAGGTAATAAGACCTGTGCTTCCCATATCTTCAATTTCTATACCTTCGTAAAGCTGCTGTGCAATACGCATAGTACGAAGACCTGTAAAGTTAAGTCTTCTTGCAGCATCCTGCTGTAAGGTAGAGGTAATAAAAGGCGGTAAGGGTTGCTTTTTTCTTACACCTTTTTTAATAGAAGCGACGGTAAATGCTTCGCTTTCGGTAGCAGAAACAATTTTTTGTGCTTCTTCCTCATTTTGAACAGTTATCTTTTCACCCTGTGCAGTGCCATAGAATTTAGCTATAAAACTCCTCTGCTTAAAAAGCTTGGCATCAATAGTCCAGTATTCTTCGGGAATAAAGCTTTCTATTTCTCTTTCCCTGTCAACCACCAGCTTCAGCGCCACAGACTGAACACGACCTGCCGAAAGGCCACGCTTAACCTTTTTCCAAAGGAAAGGACTGAGCTTGTATCCAACAATTCTGTCAAGCACACGTCTTGCCTGCTGCGCATCAACGAGGTTTAAATTGATTTTACGGGGACTCTTCATACCTGTTTCAACGCCGTTTTTGGTAATTTCATTAAAGCAAACACGAAGCGGAGAATTCATATCAAGTGCAAGAAGCTGTGCAAGATGCCACGAAATAGCCTCTCCCTCACGATCAGGGTCGGTTGCAAGATAAACAGTTTCGCTGTTTGCAGCAGCCTCTCTGAGCTTTTTGATAACTTCCTTTTTATCGCTCATCTCGATATACTGAGGAGTATATCCGTGTTCTATATCAACACCCATTTTGGTTTTAGGCAGGTCTCTTACATGACCGACAGAAGCCATAACCTTATAATCGCTACCCAGATATTTCTGAATACTCTTAAGTTTACCGGGTGACTCGATAATAACAAGCTTAGACATTTTTTATCTCCTTAAATTAAAGTATAGCGTCCGCCAGGCAAGGCTTTTATAAAACCAAACAGCTCAAGCTCACCTAAAGCAGACAGGATATTATTAGAATTCATAGTAGGACTAAGCAAATCGTCACAGGTGAAAATTTGCTTATCTAATTGATTATATATTATTTTTGCGTTTTTGGAAAGACCTTCGGGCAATATTTTTTTATTTATTTGCACACTATCGGTTTTTAGCGACTTATTTTCGACGTTTTTTGGTGTATGTATTTTCTTTTGTGTCTTCTTTTCAGGCATGTATTTAACCATTTTTGCAAGTGGCTTACTTGTTGCATTTTCGATATTTATTTTATCGCCGAGTCTGCTTTTATATTCACAAAATATATCATCAAGCTCTGTAAGAGGCTTAGCACCGTCACGAAGCAGCTTGTTAGAGCCTGCATACTGAGGCAGTGAAGGTGTACCGGGAATCACAAAAACGTCTCGGTTTTGTTCGGCTGCTCGGTTTGCGGTAATGATAGTCCCGCTTTTCTCTGCCGCTTCCACAACGATTACACCGTGAGAAAGTCCCGACATAATTCTGTTACGGTAATGAAAAGAGCCCTTATTCACCTTAGTGTCAGGAGGATATTCTGTAATAAGACAGCCTCTTTCCTTTATTTCATTTCTGAGTTCCTCATTCTGAAGCAAATAATTATCCCCAAAACCGTTAGCAAGAACGGCAACGGTAATTCCTCCATTAAGAAGAGCGCCCTGATGTGCAGCAGTATCACTTCCTATAGCACCGCCGCTTACTATTATAAAACCTGCTCTGGATAGCCTTCCGCCAAGGGAATATGCGCATTTATATCCGTAATCAGATACCTTTCTCGGTCCCACAATACACATAGCAGGGGTATTATCAAAATCAGGAAACCGACCTTTAACATATAAAACAAAGGGTGGGTCGGGTATATTTTTCAGCATTTCAGGAAAAACAGGCATATCGGGAGTGATTACAGTTATATTCTCCCTTATACACCTTTCATAAATATCCTTTGCTTTTTGAAGAGGGGTATTGCTAAAAAGACGAAGCTCACGCTCGTTAAAAATTCCCGAAGCTCTTCTTCCCTCGTCACCTACCGAATAGACTTTCTCAGGGGAGGAAAATTTAGACATTATGAAAGAGAGTCTGTTACTGCCCTGTCCAAGAGCCTGTTGAAGCCATATCCAATAAATCACTTTACCATCTCCCACATAACAATGGCGGCAGCGGCAGCAGCATTAAGGGATTCGGCTCTGCCCAGCATCTGTATAGTTATACTTTTATCACACGCTGCTATCGTTCTGTCAGTAAGTCCGTTGGCCTCATTACCAATAACAGCAACAGAAAAAGAATTAAAGGATATTTCGCCTACATTCTCAGCCTCACCGTGAGCAACACAGGCATAGGTAGAAGCAGTAGTTTTCTTTAAAAACTGAGGCATATCAGAGGTGAAAATAAGGGGAAGACGAAGAAGTGTACCCATAGAAGCACGCAGGGATTTAGGACTAAATGGGTCACAGGAATCCTCAGTAAGTATAATACCGCTGAGTCCCAGAGCCTCTGCCGTACGGGCGACGGCGCCAAGATTAGCAGGGTCCTGAACATTTTCAAGAGCGATATATTTGCCCTTGACCGCCATTTCTTCGGTTTTGTCAGGCATAGCCGCAACAGCAAAAATTCCTTGAGGAGTAAATGTGTCAGAAATATTCTTTGCCACCGACTCACTTATCTGCGCAACAAAATCCGCACAGGCAATAAATTTTTCAAGCTCGGTGCGGTGTTTTTCATAAGCGGCAGTTGTAAAATACAGTTCCAGAAGTCTGATTGAATTTTCACAGGCATCATCAACGGTTCTAAGTCCCTCAATAATAAAGCAGCCCTCTTCTCTTCTGAATCTTGAGGAGGTCTGAAGCTTTACAATACGTTTTATTCTTCCGTTATCTTTACCTGAAATTTCAGTAAAAGACATACTTTTTTCCTACCTTGTAATATTAAAAAATTCGCCCAAGATATACCTTGGGCGATATAATTACTTCGCTAAAGCCTTTTTAGCCTGCTCTGCAATTGCTGCAAAGCCTTCAGGGTCATTAACTGCAACATCAGCTAACATTTTACGGTTAATCTGAACACCTGCAATCTTAAGTCCGTTCATCAAAGTAGAATAATTCATACCATTAATTTTAGCTGCGGCAGAAATTCTGGTAATCCAAAGACGACGGAAATCGCGCTTTTTAAGACGACGGCCAACATAAGCATAGTTGCCCGACTTCATAACTGCTTCTTTAGCAGTTTTAAAGAGCTTTGACTTAGCTCCGAAATAGCCCTTAGAGAGCTTTAAAATCTTTTTTCTTCTTTTGCGTGTAGCTAACGCACCTTTAACACGAGCCATTTGTAGAAACCTCCGTTAATTTCGTTACTTTTCCTTATTTATAAGGAATTAATCTCTTAACAGTTGCTGTATTTGTTACATCAGCAATAACTGTCTTGCGAAGATTTCTCTTACGCTTAGTAGTTTTCTTGTTAAGAATGTGAGACTTGAATGCATGAGCACGTTTAACCTTGCCGGTTTTGGTAAGCTTAAAACGCTTCTTAGCACCACTGTGTGTTTTGATTTTAGGCATAATAAATCCTCCCTCTTAATATCTGTCTTATTTAGCGGACTTTGGTGCAAGGAACATAAGCATATTTCTGCCTTCCATTTTAGCAGGTTTTTCAACACTTGAATATTCCGCACAGTAATCAGCAAACCTTGCCATTGTTTCCAGACCGATTTCGGGATGTCCGAGCTCACGTCCGCGGAAACGGATAGAAACCTTAACCTTGTCACCGCTTTTCAGGAAACGGATTGCCTGATTTCCTTTTGTTTCGAAATCATGAGTATCAATGGAAAGACCGAGACGGACTTCCTTGATATCAAAGGTTTTCTGGTTCTTTTTAGCTTCCTTTTCGCGTTTAGCCTGTTCAAAACGGTATTTGCCGAAATCCATAATTTTACATACAGGCGGATTTGCATTGGGAGAAATATTAACAAGGTCAAGCTCTCTCTCATAAGCCGCAGCTATAGCTTCCTTAATAGGAAGAATACCAAGCTGACTTCCGTCGGTATCAATAACACGAACCTCTTTAAACCGTATTGCCTCATTAATGGCTACTTCTTGTTTACTGCTGATAATACGCACCTCCAAAATAAAACAAAAGCGTGAACGTCTTCCGTTCACGCACCAAAAAACAACTGAAACCAATCTAAAATTTCAGAAAACTTGATGACCCTTTCAGACCTTAAACCTCGGGGTGAGAACGGAATGTTCTTCTTTTTACCGCAATATTGTACCACAGTTCTACTTTTATGTCAAGTATTTTTTTATTTAATTTCAAGCTCCTTTATGGAACGAGCCTGATAATTAATGTTTTTAAGCAGTTCAGGCTTTGAAAGAGCCACTGCTGCGCCCTTTACAAGACTCAGTTCAGGCTCATCATAGGTAATAACCTCAATTCCGATATACTCCGAAATAAGTGAAGCCAAACCGAACATTTTCGACCCGCCTCCCACAAGGTGAAGTCCCTTTTGCTTAATATCTGCCACAAGGTCGGGCTCTGTTCTCTCAAGCACCCTTCTGATAGCGTTACAAATTGTGAGCGCACATTCATTAAGCTTTTTAAATATTTCACCAGAGGAGATTTCAAAGGCTTCGGGCAGACCGCTGAAAAGATTTCTTCCCTTTGCAATAGCGGTTACCTCAACAGGACGCTTTGAAACACTGCCAATCTGCATTTTTATACTTTCGGCAGTAAGATTTCCTATAGCAATATTGCGCTTTCTTCTTACATAATTCACAATTATATCATCAAAGTCATAGGATGCAGTCTTAAAGGAATCACAGGTAACTATACCGCCAAGAGAAAGCACAGCAATATCTGTCGTTCCGGCTCCTATATCCACAACAAGATTTCCTGAAGGCTCGCTGAAATCAAGACCGAGTCCGATAGCAATAGCAATGGGAGCCTCAACAACGCTTACACTTCTGCCACCGCCTGCCTGAACAACATTTGCAAGAGAATGATGCTGAAGCTCTGTAAGTCCCGTAGGCAGCGTTGCCATTACCTTGGGACGAATAACCTTATTACCAAAGGCGGTTTCCATATAATTTTTAAGCATAGCCTCGGCTATATCATAATCGGCAATAAGTCCATGCTCAATAGGATGAATACATTCAAGAGTATCAGGAGTTCTGCCCATAGTCTGTTTAGCCTTATCACCAAAATAAACAGGCGCATAGGTTTCGGCATCTACCGTAACCACGCTAGGCTGTTCAATAACAATACCCGAATCAGAAAAAATAACGGTTTTAGAAGAGCCTAAATCAATACCTATATCACCGGGCATAAAAACACCTCCCTTTCACACACTTAAAGTAATTATATCCAAATCTTTATATTTTTTCAACTCTTTTTGTCGCTGACAAGAGCAGTAACACAAAATACCTCATCGGCACCTGCCAGTAAAAGCTGACGCGAACAGGCATCCAGAGAAGCGCCTGTGGTTTTTATATCGTCAACAAGCAGTATGTTTCCGCCGTTTATTTTACCCCTATGGTAGTAATTGCGATAAGCATTTGAAAATCTTATATGTACTCCCTTTCGCTTGTGCTGAGTTCTTGAAAAAATCGTTCTGCGAAGTATAGAATCCTCAAGCTCAATTCCCATTTCCTTCGATATACTCTCTGCAAGAAGTCTTGACTGGTCATAGCCTCGTTTCAATTCTCTTATAGCACCTGTAGGAACATAGGTTATTTTACTGAAATTAATATCGTAGAAATCGCGTTTCACACGCTCACTCATTGCGTGTCCGTAAAAGCACGAAAGCTCCTTTGCGCCCGAAAATTTCATTTTATAAAGACCGTTTTGAGCAACACCTTTATTATAAAATGGAGCGGTTATTCGGGAAAAATGATATACAAAGCCTGCGCAGGCGCATTTCTTTTTATTAAGTCCGCACTTTACACATAGATTTTTCTCGGTGCGTTCAAGCAGCTTGTCACATTCCTTGCAAATAAGACTTCCCTTTTCCACCGCCGATTTACAGCACATACAGTGTGACGGCAAAAAGAAATCAGCTATTACATTAAAAAGCGTTTTCATAAACTCAAAGCTTATCCTGAATAAATTCTTTAAGTAATGTATACCTGAGCATTTTGCGATCATTAGCTGCCATTGCATAAAAAATTTCACCCTTACCCACAACAATAAGAAGCTTTTTAGCGCGTGTTACTGCCGTATACAAAAGATTTCTGTATTTCAGACGTGTAGGAACATCGTAAAGCGGAAGCACCACACATTCAAATTCACTTCCCTGACTTTTGTGGACAGTAACGGCATAGGCAAGTTCAATTTGTGATAAATCCTCAGTGGAATATGTAACGGTTTTATCCTCAAATTTCACGTCCACAGTACCCTCTCGCAAACTGATTTTATCAACATAGCCTACATCACCGTTGAATATTCCCGTCCCCTCTTCACCGTTATCTTTAGTCCAGACAATTTCATAGTTGTTTTTTATCTGCATAACCTTGTCCTTCTCACGAAGGTAAAAGCCTTTGAAGAAAAGCTCGGAAGATTTCTTATCCTTAGGATTAAGCCTTCCCTGCAGAACATTATTAAGATTCAGTGTGCCAAGTGTCATTTTTCTTGACGGACAAAGCACCTGTATATCCTTTACACTGTTAAAACCGTATGCAGAAGGAAGTCTGTCACAGCAAAGAGAGACTACAGTTTCAAGAGCTTCCTCTCCACTGCTTCTTTGCATAAAGAAAAAGTCGGAATCTCTCACAAAAATGTCAGGCTGTTCACCATTAATAATCGAATGGGCTGTGCGGATAATAGCGCTGCTCTGCGCCTGACGGAATACTTTATCAAGCGTAACGATTTCAAAAGCGCCGCTTCCGATAAGGTCACCCAGTACATTACCCGCAGAAACACTGGGAAGCTGGTCAACATCTCCTACAAGAATTATTCTGCAGGAAAGCCTTAAAGCCCTCAACACGCTTTCAAAAAGCAAGGTATCTATCATCGATACCTCATCAATGATAATTACATCACAGTCAAGTGGGTTATTCTGATTTCTTGTGAATTTATGCTCACCCTCATCACTCCACTCAACCTCTAAAAGTCGGTGAAGGGTTTTAGCATCACAGCCTGTAAGCTCACTCATACGCTTGGCAGCTCTTCCTGTAGGAGCAGCAAGTTCAATATTCATATTTCTATAGCGGAAGGCTTCTATCATTGCCTTAAGGGTTGTGGTTTTTCCTGTTCCAGGACCGCCTGTAAGAATAAAAACACCGTTTTCAAATGACTTCATAACAGCATTTCTTTGCTTTTCATCAAGAGTAATGCCCATCTGGTTTTCAATTACACTCAATTCCTTAAGGTTAAGGTTTGATGCTCTTTTTTCCCTGTTCACAACCGAAAGTCTTGCAGATATATATTCCTCTGCCGCATAGTATTCGGGAAGCGAAATATACTCTCCTGAGTCAATAACAACACGTCTTACTCTGAGGGAAGATAGAAGCTCTTCAATTGCTTTTTCAATAAGATATGCATCTGCATCAAGAAGCTCCTCTGATACAGCCTTAAGCTTCTCTATCGGAAGACAGGTATGACCGTTATATGTATTTTTTCGCAGGACATATTCAATTCCCGCGCAAAGCCGAAGGCTGTCACTGTTCGGTATTTTATAATAGGCAGCAATATCCTCTGCCTTTTCAAAAGATAAATCTATCTTCTCGCTGCATAGAACATAAGGATTAGCTTCTATCTGCGACACAGCAGAGGTTCCAAGCACTTTATAGACCTTAATTGAGTCCTCCGAAGAAATCTTAAAGCGTGACAAAAGCAGCATTACATCTCTTATGCCGAATTGTTTGACAAACTCCTCGCCGATAGCCTTTGCCTTTGCGGGAGAAATGCCTTTTATACGAACAAGCTCCTGTGGGGCGGATTCAAGCACAGTCATCGTATCCTCCCCAAAGGTTTCTACTATTTTTCTGGCAGTAGAAGGTCCTATACCCTTAATAGAACCCATAGAAAGATACCTGAGAATTGCGGCAGCAGTGGTAGGCATATTTTTTTGTACAGATGAAGCCTTGAACTGCCGTCCGTAAACCGAATGAACAGTATAGGTACCTAAAACCTCAATATCATCACCTGTGTTTATAAAGGGCATAGTGCCCACCACAGTTAACTCTTCAGAGTCACACTGAACCAAAGCAACAGTGTAGCCGTTCATATTATTCTGATATGTAATCTTTCTTACAATGCCTTTAAGGCACTGCATTTCATTTTGCACTTCAGACACCGTGTTCCTCCAACGCGTATTTTATAATCAGCGGTAATTCATTTTCCTGACAACATATAATATTTTTATGACACTTGTCAAAGGCAAGACAGGTTTTATCAGGCGCACCGTCACAAACCATTATAAGACTATCTGCATAGTCATTCCCGCACCAGCGATATTTTTCAAAGCAGTACATAAACTGCTCTCTTTCATTTTCTTTATCCAGCTTTGTTATCATCAGTGTTTTATTCCTGCATTTAGGACGGATAAGAAAAAGCCATAGCCTGTATGTAACATAGCCTGCACCCACAGCTGAAAAGAAAAGAAAAATAAGTATTACCGATATTTCTACCATTTTACCACCTCTTTATATACTATGCAAAAGGCGGTTAAATGACAAAAGGGCTTAGAAGCCCTTTTGAATTATTTCTTAATAGTTACTTTTACCTTTAGTTCAGCATCAACTGCTTTAATTCCGCCAGGAAGGTTAAGCTCAACCTCAAATACCTTTCCTGGTGTAACAGAAGCAATTTCAATAGCTGTAAGCTCCACGCTTTCAAGTGCATCTATAACATCAGGTGCCCCCTGAACAGTAACCTTAGACGGAGATATACCTTCTACCATAGCAAGACCTTCACCTGCAGAAGTCTCTCCTAAGAATACAGGAACTACAGCAACAGTTTTTTCTTTATAAATCGGAACCGTAACCTTCATAGCCT
>JBGUVH010000004.1:0-2187 GCA_045134215.1 Acutalibacteraceae bacterium | reverse complement strand
CACCCTTGCAGTACGCTTTATGCCAAAAAGACCTGTGTCATAGCAGTGATTATTAGAGGTAAGAAGCATATCTATCCCTGCTTCTTTAAGGTCATCAATAAGAGCATCAGGGGTATTGAAGGAAGGATAGCCTCTATATGAGCCTGACTCGCTTCCGCCAAGAGTTACCTCTAAGTTAGCTACTGCAAGGTCAGCCTTCTCAAAATATTCCCTTGTATATTTATAAAGGGGCGAAAAGTCGTATTCCTTTGTTTCGGTATTATAGGCACCCTTCAGAACAGGGCCGTGTATAAGTATATCCCCTGTATTTACAACCGTTGCCGAAGATACAACATAAGGCTCAACATACTGTGGCTCACTTTGTACGGAAGAATTGTTCTCCGGCTCGTTTTCAGCCACAAGGGTAATAAGCTTATACGCACCCATACCCACAAGAGAAACAACACCTATAAGAACAACGGCACAAAGGGCAAGAAACAGGTTGCGTCTTATTATTTTTTGTTTACGGGTAAGTCGTTTTTTCACTGCTTTTCACCACTCAGTGCTGTTAATAGTTTTTGGCTGCTCTGGCTGTTACTCACAGCAGTATCATCATTTTCTATAAGCGTTCCTTTTATATTTCTGCTGTAAACTGACAGTCCCTTGGGCATAGGTATTTCCTCACTGAGAGTAACACTTTCATAAAAATCCTCTGAAAGCGTTACACCGTCAGGACTTAAAAGGTTAACATCGGTAAGGGAATTAAGATGCTCATATCCGCTATCACTTGTAATAAAAAGCATAGTTTCCTTATCACCGACAATAATGCTCTGGAGCTTTTGCTGCATAGTCACCTGATACTGCGCCGTTGAACCACCTGCCTGATACGAGCAGTTCATAACCGTAACAACCACCTTACCGTCGCCGTTATAGTCCTCACAGTATTGTTCGAAATATTCTTCTATTGCACCAAGATACATATCGGGAACTATATTACTGTCGTATATAGCAATTTTTATATCACTTTTTTCCCTGTTTGCACACTGAACACACACGAAGGAAATAAGAGCCACAACCAATATAACCGCTATTACGGGTACCTTATAATAGTACCAGAAATGGATTAGCTTTTCGCCAAAGGTTTTCGGTTTGATTTCACCGCTGTAGGCAACTCTGTCCTCACTCTTTTCACTGTTTTCCTGTTGCATTCTTTTAAGCTCAAGAAAGTCCTTTCTTGCCTTATCACGCTGGGACAGGGTATCGCTTTTTCTTTTATTTTCTTCCATTTTTACCTCACTGTGCAGGGTTATTTACAACACCCACAAATACGGGAGTATTATATACTCCGTCAAGAATCATAAACACAAAGGGTCTATTGAGTGTTACCTTTTCAAATCTTGGCATACTAGTCTTTACCGCCATTTCAGATTTAGCAACAGCCCCTGCTTTTGTGCCCTGATTATCAACGGTTATATAGGTTTTCTGTAACACATCGGAAAGATAAATATTTCCGCCGTCCATTTTTCCCATTTTAGAAAAATCTGCTTTATCTTCATTAAAAGCAGTTTTCACCCCAAGACTGCTTAGAGCTTCGTTAGCTGTAAAGGAATAATTAAAGCTGAATTTCGGCAGTGCAGCTAAAACCTCTGCATCTTCACTACTGTCAATAAGTCTTTTAAGCTTTTCTCCGTCAAGGGAAGCTATATAATCACCCGCTTCAATATTCTCAGGGGGAAGAATTGCGGCAAAACAGTAATTCGCCATAGCATAGGGCTTTATAAAGCCTTTTGCACCCTCATAATTTATATAACAGCTCTCGGTAGAGCTCATCATATCCATACTTACTGTTTTGCCATCATTAGTAATAAAATCGCCCTTTGCTATTACTTCATCAGGATACTGTGTACTCCAAGAGCTTTCAAAGGTCAGCGCATTTATAAGGTACATAATGCTTTCTTTTTCGATTTTATCAACAATGCTGTCAATATTTCCTGCCGTTGACTCTTTAACCCAGTCGTTTATAAGCTTTCTGCCTTCTTCGTCAAAGCTTATTTTTCTCGAAGCCGCGCTGAAATAATCAGCATTGGTCTGTAAAAATTCTTTTTTAACAGACAGTCTGCTATCATTTTTATACCAAATAGAGTTTACACTGAGCAGTTCTTTTGTCAAAGTATCGGTATAGTATTTAAGCTGTGCATTATATTTATT
>JBGUVH010000003.1:0-27197 GCA_045134215.1 Acutalibacteraceae bacterium | reverse complement strand
TTACTCTATTGCATATCATAGGAATGCTGTTGATTTTACTGTGTCATTTTTTTCAGGCAGAAAAAGTTTATTACATTAGCGAAATAGTAATATCAGGCGTTCCTTTGTTTTTATTCATAGCCGGTTTCTTATCAGGTAAAAAAGAAATTAAGAATGTAGCAAAATGGTATTTAGTAAAAGCTAAACGGGTACTTATACCATACTATGTATTTATTTTTTTGATTTTTGCAATTTCCCTTATTAGCGATATAATCGAAGTTTCTCTGTCTCAAAGCCTGTATTGCTTGTTTAATGTACAAGGTTTACATTATACCTTTATTATATTTGGTACATATCATTCAATAATAGGTGCAGTTCATTTATGGTATATAACAACGATAACTATTTGTTATTTGATAACACCTGCCTTGCAGAAACTTAGGAGAATTAAACTTAATAGATATCAAATGGCACTCCTTATAGTTGGATTGCTTTTAGCACAATTAGGACTAGTTTATATAGGTGTGCAGGTTAGCTACATATTGACATACTGCTTCGGCTATTTCATAGCTCAATCCACCATAAGAACTGATTTGAAATGGTACAGCGGACTTTCCGTTTTGACGATGATAGTTATGTTTATAAGAATTATTTGTAGATTTTTGCTTGATGCAACTGATTTTTATGACAGATATATCACTTTGATTTCATCAGCAATTTTGGCGGTTTGGATTTTTTACACAATGTATTTTATCAAAAATAAAAAACCAAAATATATAGCTTTTTTTGAAAAGAAAACTGTACATTTTATAGAAAGAATTTCGTATTATGTGTACATAACACATTTTATGTTTTTTGCTCCACCGTTCTTTATGCCACAAATTGTTGGTAACAAATGGATAGGTTATTTGCTTTCATTTGTTCTTAGTTTTGTAACTGCTATAATGTTGTGGTATCTTGTTGAAAAAATAATTTGGAAATTGATAGATTTAATTGGCAAAAAATCCCCTAATAGTAGACAATAAACTGTGTGCTATTTAAAAGGTTGGCTAAGCTTAACGCAGTTGCAGTTAACGAGGCACTTAATAAGTGAAAATAATGAAAAATGCATAACTAAAAGGACTTGAGAAATTTCTCAAGTCCTTTTTGTTTTTGGATATCTTTCTTTATAGTCAGTTTCACCTAACAGATAATCAATACTGGTATCATAAAAACGGGCTAACTTTATTAAAACAGCAGTTGGTATATCATTTTCACCTGTTTCATATTTAGAATAACCTGTTTGTGACATTTCTAAAATTTTTGCAACTTCTGTTTGGTTTAAATCTTTATCTTCTCTTAAATCTCGTATTCTCTTATACATAATATACATTACCTCGATTAAATATATTATTGAATATTTTAATTTAATCTAAACAAGGTTATTGATTTTTAATCTGAATTAGGTTAAAATGTTATGGTAGAATAATTTTTATAGGGTGGTTTTTATGAGAGATTTGATTCTTTATGGAATGTTTTCGTTAGTAGGCAGATGTTTTGAAAATAATAAGACTGCACTGTTAAAAACACACAAACCTATTTGTGAAAATAATGAAACCTGTAAAATGGTAGAGCTTGCCTGTAACATCGCAAAAAATAGTAAATTTGATGTTATGGCATTTAATAGAGAAAGCTATATTGAGGTAAAGCTTATATTTGACGACGAAGAAACCTTTATTAACAATAAAAACCAGTTGGCGAAAATTATAAAAGCCTGTAAAAGCCTAAACATAAAGCAAGGTGAAAAAGCCGAAGAGGGAAAAGTAGTAATAAATTTGATTTTTGATAAATTATAAAAATAAAACCTTGACACTGAAGACGGACTATGGTATAATCGTTAAGCCGCATATTGAAGGCTCTGTTAAGTTATGCCCATTTTGGCATACGCCTTACTGTAGCGAGACTGAAATTAAGGCAGGTGCAAAAGAATGTACGCAATTATTGAAACCGGCGGAAAACAGTACCGTGTAACTGACGGTGATGTTATCTATGTTGAGAAGCTTAATGCCGAGGACGGCGCTGAAGTTGTATTCGACAAGGTTGTTGCTATCAACGACGGTGCTCTTAAGGTTGGCGCTCCTTATGTTGAGGGTGTAACCGTTAAGGGTGAGGTTCTCAAGAACGGCAAGGGTAAGAAGATTACTGTATTTACCTACAAGCCTAAGAAGGGTTGTGCTCGTAAAAAGGGCCACAGACAGCCGTACACTAAGGTTGAAATCAAGGCTATTGGTTAATTAGTTATGACCAAAGTTAAATTTTTGGCTGATAAAGGTCAGTTATTTGGCTTTTCTATCAGCGGTCACAGTTCTGTCAACTGTGACGATATTGAAGGAAAAATTGTTTGCAGTGCAGTATCATCTGCCGCATATATGACAGCTAATACCATTACCGAAATAATCGGTGATGAAATAGAAGCTTCTCTTGATGATGCTTTAATGATAATTAAGGTGAAAAATCCTTCTGATAAAGCTATAGCGATTTTAGAGGGCTTCAGACTTCATATAGAACAGCTTTCTTCCCAGTATGATGACAGGATATCTATCATTTCGGAGGTGTAGTTATGTTAAAGATTAACATTCAGTTATTCGCCCATAAAAAAGGTATGGGTTCTACCAAGAACGGTCGTGACAGTGAGTCCAAGCGTCTTGGTGTAAAGCGTGCCGATGGTCAGTTCGTATTGGCCGGTAACATTCTTGTTCGTCAGCGCGGCACACATATCCACGCCGGCAATAATGTAGGCAAGGGTTCTGACGATACTTTATTTGCTCTTATCGACGGTAAAGTTAAGTTCGAGCGTGTTGGCCGTGATCGTAAGCAGGTCAGCATTTACGCTGTAGAGCAGTAATTATTAATGGGGCTCAGGTGGATTCCTGAGCCTTTTTATTTTAAAGGTTGATTTTTTATGTTTATTGATGTAGCAAAAATTCATCTTAAAGCAGGAAACGGCGGTAACGGCTGTGTTTCCTTTCACAGAGAAAAATATGTAGCTGCAGGTGGACCTGACGGAGGAGATGGCGGAAGAGGCGGAAATATAGTCTTTAAAGCCGACGATAATCTTTCAACCCTTGCTGACTTTAGATATAAAAGAAAATACTGTGCCGATAACGGCGAAAACGGAAAGGCTTCGCGCTGTACGGGTAAATCTGCCTCTGACCTTATTATTAATGTACCCAGAGGTACTCTTATTAAAGACTCTGAAAGCGGTAAAATAATTGCTGACATATCAGGGGATGATGAGGTTATTATAGCCAGAGGCGGTAACGGCGGCTGGGGAAATCAGCATTTTGCCCACGCTACCCGTCAGGTACCACGTTTTGCAAAGCCGGGAGCGCCAGGTGACGAGCTTGATGTAACTCTTGAATTAAAGCTTCTTGCCGATGTGGGACTTATCGGCTTCCCAAACGTTGGTAAATCTACACTTGTTTCCGTTGTAAGTGAGGCTAAGCCCAAAATAGCAAACTACCATTTTACAACCCTTACACCAGTGCTTGGCGTTGTAAGAATGGGAGAGGGTAGCTCCTTTGTTATGGCTGATATCCCAGGTCTTATTGAGGGTGCAGGCGAGGGCGTAGGTCTTGGCCACGAATTTCTGCGCCATGTTGAGAGATGCCGCCTTTTAGTTCACGTTATTGATGTTGCAGGCAGCGAGGGAAGGGACCCTATTGAAGACTTCGAAAAAATCAATAAGGAGCTTAAGGTGTTCAGTGAAGAGCTTTCCGAGCGTCCTCAGATTGTGGTTGCTAATAAGTGCGACCTTACAGATGATGAAACAGTAGAAAAAATCGGAAAGCATTTTAATGATTTGGGCTATGATTTCTTTCCCATTATGGCGCCTATAAAAGAGGGTACAGGTGAGCTTATTAATCATATTGCCGCTGTACTTGCAACTCTTCCCCCTATGAAGCGCTATGAAGCGGAAATTGAAGCCTTTGAAACAAATCTTGTTAAGAAAGAGCTTCGTACCTTTACTGTCCGTAAGGATAACGGTGAGTACTTCGTTGAAAACTGCGACTGGATTGAAAGAATTATGAACACCGTTGACCCTGATGACTATGAATCTCTTCAGTATTTTGAGAGGGTTCTCCGTCAAAGCGGTATAATTAAGGCTCTTGTGAAGGCAGGAGTTCAGGAAGGCGATATCGTTCACGTTAACGATTTTGAATTTGAGTATGTATTATGATAAAGCTAAGGTAAAGCTGCTTAGTCCGTCGGTGCTGTCCTTTGTGGGTGATGCTGTTTTTGGATTGCTGGTTCGTGAAAGACTTGCAGAGATTAACCGCAAATCAGGTGAGCTTCACTCGGCTTCGGTACGTTTTGTCAGTGCTACAGGACAGGTAAAGGCATTTGAGATTATTAAGGACATTCTGACAGAGGAAGAAATAACTGTTTTTAAAAGAGGCAGAAATTTCCATACAGGAAGAACACCTAAAAATACAAGCGGAAGCGACTATCATATTGCCACAGGGGTTGAAACACTTTTCGGTTATCTTCATCTCTGCGGTGAAGAAAACCGCGTGAATGAGCTTTTTTCTCTGATATGGAAGGATTTTTCGGCAACAATAAAATAAAGGTGTTGCTTTATGAAAAAGAATTCTGTAAAAAGCCTTATTATAGATGTTATTTTCTATATTATAGGTTCAATTATTTATTCTATAGCGATTCCTATGTTTATTGCACCTGCACATATAAGTCCGGGTGGATTTACGGGAATCGCTTTAATTTTGAATTATTTGCTGAATGTACCTACGGGACTTACTGTGCTTATACTGAATATTCCGCTTATAATTATTTCTTTCAGAAAATTCGGTGCGGATTTTATCCTTCGCACAGCCATTGCTACGGTTATAGTTTCTCTTACTCTTGATATAAGCGAAAAATATATTAAAGCCTTCAGTGGAGATATAATTCTCTGCGCTCTTTTTGGCGGAATACTTGTAGGTCTTGGACTGGGTATTGTAATTCTCAGGGGCGCAACAACAGGCGGAGTGGATATAATCGGTAAATTTGTCAACTTTAAATATCCCCATATTTCCATTGGAAAGGTAATACTTTTTGGTGACGCTGTAGTGGTGGCGGCATCTGCAATTTGCTATAGGGATTTTTCGGGGGCGCTTTATTCGGGAGTTACAATGTTTGTTACCTCTGTGGTGCTTGACCGTGTTCTTTACGGAGCCGATAAGGGTAAGCTTGTTTATATAATTACGGATAATGCAGCACCAATATGCGATAGAATTTTAACACAGATAAGCCGAGGTGTTACTAAAATTAATGCTAGCGGCGCATATACAGGAAAAGAAAAGGAAATTTTAATGTGCGCAGTAAGGCGCCAAGAGGTATCACTGATACACAGTCTTGTAAAGGCGGCAGATAACGAGGCATTTATAATAGTATGCGAAGCAGGAGAAATTCTCGGCAGAGGCTTTAAACAGTGAAAAAACGGATACAATGTTGTATCCGTTTTTTATATACTCAGTTAGTTTTTATTGTTGTTGTCCTTTTTGTTCTGGTCGTTTTTATTCTGGCTGTTATTCTGATTGTTTCTGTTCTGGCTGTTGTTATTATTGCTTCTGTTCTGGTTATTGTTCTGGTTGTTATTAGACTGTCTGTTCTGGTCGTTCACTAAAATCACCCCGCTTTCGTAAATATTATTTACACAATGCAGGGTGATATACTATTCAATTTTTTGACAAAAATAAATTATAAGCGTTTTCTCTTGTGATTTTCAAAATCTCTTCCTTGCTTATACCTTTAATATCTCCGATTTTTTCCGCAATATAAGGAATAAGGGAGGAATCGTTTCTTTTGCTTCTGAAGGGAACAGGGGCAAGGTAGGGAGCGTCTGTTTCAAGAAGAATTCTGTCAAGTGGCAGTGTTTCTACTACTTCGGGCAAATTTTTTGCGTTTTTAAAGGTGATAACTCCGCCAATACCGATATACATTCCAAGCTTTATGATTTCTTTTGCCATTTCTGTACTGCCCGAAAAACAGTGAAGTACACCCTTTGGCTTATAAGCTTTAAGAATTTCTAAGGTATCACCGTGAGCCTCTCTATCGTGAACTATAACGGGAAGATTAAGCTCCTGTGCGAGTTTTATTTGACTGATAAAGCCTTCCTTTTGCTTTTCCTTGTTTTCCTTGTTCCAGTAATAGTCAAGACCGATTTCGCCTATGGCAACAACCTTGTCAGTTAAGAGCTGTCTTAAAGCAGGGATATTGGTGTCGCACCTTGTCAGCACCTCGGGGTGAAAACCCACAGCCGCATAAACAAAGGGGAATTTTTCGGCAAGAGATATGGATTCCTTAGAGGACTCAATATCGGTTCCGCAGGTTATTATTTCACTGACATTTTTTTCCCTATTTAATTTTGTGAGCAGTTCATCCCTGTCGGAGAACTGCTCATCGGTATAATGAGAATGAGTATCAAAAATCATCTTATTTTGCTTCCCTGTGGTATATCGTCAGCAAAGATAACCTTAACCGTTTCTTCGTCAATATCGGCAGCAAGAATCATACCCTGTGACTCAACGCCGCAAAGCACAGCAGGCTTTAAGTTTGAAACAAGTATTACGGTATGACCGATAAGCTCTTCGGGAGTATAGTATTTTGCAATACCGCTTGCAACTGTTCGGGGAGTGCCGCTTCCGTCATCAAGGGTAAGCTTTAAAAGCTTTTTAGCTTTTTTGACAGGCTCACATTCTACTATTTTAGCGGTTTTAAGCTCTACCTTCATAAAGTCTTCAATACCGATTTGCGCAAGGGTAACAGTATTTATGGCTTCGTTTTCCTTCTTTGCTGCCTTCATTTTTTCTTCCATTTCTTTAGCCAGTTCACAGAGAACCTTTTCGGTATCGAGACGTGAGAAAAGGGGAGAAGGAGTGCCTACAGCAAAGGTATCCACAGCATTTGTTTTCATTTCGGTGTTATCACAGCAAATCTGCTTTCTTATCTCCTCTGCACATTTAGGCATAATAGGGGTGAGAAGAACAGACAAAAGTCTGATGTTTTCAAGAAGATTAAACATAACTGCTTCAAGGCGGGATTTCTTATCCTCTTCCTTTGCAAGTGCCCATGGCATAGTTTCGTCTATATATTTATTGCATCTTCTTGCCAAATCCATAATTGTTTCACAGGCATCTGCAGTGTGGTAAGAATCCATCTGCTCAGTGAATTTCTTTACTGTATCATCTGCAAAAGCATAAAGCTCAGCATCAAGTGTATCCTTTTCGCCACTGCTTGTCACCTTGCCGTCAAAGTATTTTTTTGTCATTGCGATACTTCTGTTAACAAGGTTACCGAGGGTATTAGCAAGGTCGGTGTTAAACTTGTTTATAAAGGCCTCATAGGTGATATTTCCGTCCTGAGCAAAGGGAACCTCGCTTAAGAGGTAATATCTTACAGCGTCACTGCCAAAGCGTGCAGCCAACTCATCAGCATAAATAACATTACCCTTTGACTTACTCATTTTATCTTCGCCGAAAAGCACCCAAGGATGCCCCAGCACCTGTTTGGGCAAAGGCTCACCAAGTGCCATAAGTATAATGGGCCAGTAAATAGTATGGAAGCGTACTATGTCCTTACCGATAACGTGAAGGTCGGCAGGCCACAGCTTTTTATACTGCTCAGAGGGGTTCTCTGTATCATAGCCGATACCTGTAATATAGTTACTAAGAGCATCTATCCATACATAAATAACGTGCTTGTCGTCAAAGTCTACAGGTACACCCCATTTAAAAGAGGAACGGGAAACACAAAGGTCGGTAAGTCCGGGTTTAATAAAGTTGTTTACCATTTCAGCCTTTCTTGCGGCAGGAAGGAAAAAATCGGGGTTATTATCATAGTACTCTACAAGACGGTCGGCATATTTTGAAAGCTTTAAGAAATATGCTTCCTCTTTAGAGTCAATTACCTCTCTTCCACAGTCGGGACATTTACCGTCTACAAGCTGAGAGGCAGTAAAGAAGGACTCACAGGGTACACAGTATTTACCTTCATAAGAGCCTTTGTAAATATCACCCTGCTCATAAAGCTTTTTAAAAATTTTCTTAACAGTTGCTTCGTGGTCGGCATCGGTGGTACGGATAAATTTATCATACTTTGTATCAAGGCTGTCCCATACGGCTTTAATCTGAGAAGAAATATCATCAACATAAGCCTTAGGCTCAATTCCCTTAGCTTTTGCGTATTCCTCAATCTTCTGACCGTGCTCGTCACTACCTGTCATAAGAAAAACCTCATAGCCCTCCATTTTTTTATGCCTTGCAATAGCATCGGCAAGTACAATGTCATAGGCGTTGCCAATGTGTGGCTTTCGGGATGTATATGCAATAGCAGTTGTTATATAGAATTTTTTACTCATTTATACCACTCCTGTTTTAAGGTTTTGTGAAAAGATATGCTATGCCGCTAAGTGCAAAGCAGATAAGCTGGAAGGCGGCAACAAGCGCACCTGAAATATAAAGGGAAGCGTTTCCAAATATAATGTATCCGAAAATAATCACACCCAGAATAGCGGAAATATAGTGGAAAATCTGAAGCAGGGAAACGGCGCTTTTAACACGGTTAGCAGAGAAAAGCACAGCAGATAGACCTATTGCTCCAGCCTTTACCGAAGCCCCTGAGCTGATGTTTTCACAGTAATTGACAGCTGTTTTATACATATGAACGCCGCTTCCGCTCATAATCTTTATGCTGTCGTCGTATAAATCAAAATAATCACAAAGCATTTCTTCGCTTATGTTCTGGTCGCAGTTGCTTATAAGAAGGGTAAGACCCATAGCGGTAATTTTATCAAGCTCTTTTGCAATATCAGGACTTGGAACATAGCGAAGCACTATAAGAGCAAGAGCCTTTCCGTCACAGGCGAGATAAACGGGGAAATATCCGTCGCGAAGTATTTTCTTGTCTACCTCTGCATCGGGAACAGGGATTTCGTGGGCAAGCATAAGATTGCGGTTGCCTATAAATATACGTTTATCACCAACCCAACCTGTTATACCAAGTCTTTCTTCGTATTTAATGGAGTCAGCAACAGGAACCTTTACTTCCTTATTGGTTTCCATAATGGTTTTAAATACAGGCGCTAAAGGACTTTTTATAGAGCTTGTTATTGCACAGGCAATTGCAATTGTTTCTTCAAGATTATTTTCACTCAGAATCTTCATATCAGCAAGCTTTATACTGCCTTTTGGGAAAAGCTCACAGCAATCGAGAACAAAGGCATTCGCTTCTTCAAGGCTTCTTGCCGCCTTAACACCTGTCAGCATAGCGCCGTAGCGTCTGAGCCGCATTGAAGCGCTGCTCAGCGGCAGAATATTACAGGCAAGTGTGGTAAGTGGCGCAAACAATGCTGAAAAGATACAGGCAGAAACTATACCAGACATAAGATTACCGCGATAAAAGCCCAGTGTAATACCTGCAAAAACCGAGAAGCAAAGAGAAATGTAGAAAAACAGCTTTGCCCTACCATCAAAATCCTTGTCAATTGTACTGTTTTTCATAAAGTCGCAAATATGAGCGGTAGGCTGCTTTGCGGCAATTAGTACGTCCCCATCTACTGCTTTTCTTGCCATTGCAAAGGTAGTGGGAACATCGTCAATAAGGGTAACAGCATATTTATTCTTTGCGGCAGCAATCTGTATAAAGTTCTGATACATATACTGACTTTTTCTCAGTCGCCAATAGGAACGGAACAGAAGGGACAAAACGGTCATTACCGCAAGTCCGAAGGCAACCTCACTGGCAATAAGCTTTGTAAAGGATAGAACTATGCCCGTAAGGGAGAAGAGCATTGAAAGAGCGATATTTACCTCTGCTTTAGTGCGTTTTGTTGCAAGACTTTTAAAAGAAGCGAATATGTCTATATTGCTTATAAATGCCAGAAAAACAGAAATGCTTATAAAGACTGTCAGTAATGGACTAAACGACAGCTTAGCATCGGAAAAAACAGGCAAAAAGAATACCGAAAGGATAATAGCGCTCAGTATTGTGCCTACAAGGGAAAGGAAGGCTTTCTTACGCTCTTTAAGAAGAGTCAGTCGTATTTTTTTTCGGTCGTCCTGACAAACAAATTCAACCTCTGGCTCATAATTATCCTGAGTAAAGGAGGAGCTGTCAAATTCTTTCTGGTGTGTATCTTTGTTATGGTAAAGCTCATCGGCAATATCCACATCTCTGGTATTTCCTATTATTTCTTCGTTTATTATTACGGGCATTGTGCCTGTAAAGGAAATGGGATTTGAGGCAACACCTTTTTCGTTGTTGTCAATGTCTGAAATATCAGGCATATTAGCCTTTTCGATAGCCTTGAAAATAATGGTTTCCTCAAAGGGTTCAGCTTCGTCCTCTTCCTCTTCTTCAGGCTCTTTATTTTTTGGCTCTTCAATGCCGAGAATAGATTCCACACTTTCAAGCTTGTACTGAGGCTTTTCCTCAGGAAGCGTATCTTCCTCTTTTCCGTCAAGAATGAAGGGGAGACAGCTTTCAAGTATACTGGGTTCTTTTCCCGTTTCCTCGTTAACCTCAGGAACGAGAGTTATTTTGTCACCTTTCTTGAGGGGTGCTTCCTCAGGCTCCGGCTGTTCTTCCTCTGACAGAAAAGAGGTATCTATATTAAAGGCAGGTGTAAAGGAATCCGAAGAGGAAACCGTTGTTTCCTCCTGCTTATTCTGCTGTTTAAGCATTTTTTGTCTTATGGCTTCAAGGGGGTTTTCCTCAGTAGAGGTATCTGTCTTGCCTTTTTCTTCACCGATTATTTCATTGGCTGTTAAGATATTTGGCTTTGGAGCGTTCTGATTGCGCTTTTTAATAAGGCTATAGAGATCTTCCTGTTCTTCCAGCTCAATTAAATCTATATCGTCCTTCTTTTTTCTTGAAAAAAGTCCCATCAGGAAACACCTCCGCGCTTTAGATTTCTTTTCCTTACGATTTCATACATAAGCACCCCTGCGGCAACCGAAGCGTTAAGGGAATTGATTTTGCCGTACATTGGCAGACTTATGATTTCATCGCATTTTTTTCTTACAAGTGCGCCGATTCCCTTACCTTCATTTCCGATAACAATGGCGCAGGGCATATCATAGTCAAAACAGGTGTAATCCTTGCCGTCCATATCAGCACCGAAAACCCATATACCTTTTTCTTTAAGCTTGTCTATTTCATTTGAAATATTGGTAACACGGGCAACAGGCATATATTCAAGAGCACCGCTGGCTGATTTTGCAACTGTAGCATTAAGGGAAGCGCTTCTGCGTTTTGGAATTATTATTCCGTGAGCACCGCAGCACTCTGCAGTACGGATAATAGCGCCTAAATTATGTGGGTCTTCAATTTCATCGCATATAATTATAAAGGGCTGTCTGCCTGACTGCTCGGCAGCCTTTAAAATGTGATCAACATCTGCATAGGACTGACTTGCAAACTGAACAGCCACACCCTGATGATTAGCTCCGCCGCAAAGAAAATCAAGCTTCTGTGGGGAAACCTCTTTAATAAGTATACCCGCCTGTTTGCATTTTGCAATTATGGCGGTTACGCTGCCGCCGCTTACTGAATGGGCAACAAGTAAGCGGTCGATTTCTCTGCCTGAACGAATAGCTTCAAATACAGGATTTCTTCCGCATATTATCTGTTTTTCGCTGTTTTCATCTTGATTTGGATTATTTATTATTTCTTTTTCCATACGGATAAAGTCAACTCCATAATATTAGTATATATCTATACTTATATAGTATAACACAACGCATTAAGAAAAAAAAGAGGTTTTTTGAATTAAATTGCATTAATTTTTATGCCTGTGGTATAATAGTCAAAAAGGAGTGTTTTGTGTGTCGGATTATATTAAAGAAATTAAAGGCTTTCAGCTTCTTGACTCTCGGGCCAACCCAACGGTTGCCTGTTTTGCAGTAACCAATAACGGAGCAAAGGGCTTTGCTATTGTTCCCTCGGGCGCTTCAACAGGAATTCACGAAGCGGTAGAATTAAGGGACGGTGACAGCAAAAATTATCTTGGTAAGTCGGTAAATAAAGCGGTAAGCAATATTAACGATATTATCGGTCCTGCTCTTACTTCAGAAAGGCTGTCCACCGTTAAAGATATTGACCGCTTTCTTATACAGCTTGACGGTAGTGAAAACAAATCAAAGCTTGGGGCTAATGCTATTCTTGCGGTTTCTCTGTCTTGCGCAAAAGCACTGTCAAATTCCTATAATCTTCCACTTTACCGTTTTATAGGCGGAGAAAATGCCAGAAGCCTTCCCGTACCTATGATGAATATTTTAAACGGCGGTGCTCACGCTGCAAATAATATCGATATTCAGGAGTTTATGGTGGTTCCCTTCGGTGTAGAAAGCTTTGCCGAAAGGCTTAGAGCAGGCAGTGAAATTTATCACAGCCTTGGCTCTATTCTTAAAAAGAAGGGACTTCTTACGGGTGTAGGTGATGAGGGCGGCTTTGCACCCAGTCTTGATAGTGACGAAACTGCTCTCGACTGCATTATGGAAGCCATAGAAAAAGCAGGATACAGTGAAAAACAGATAGGAATTGCCCTTGATGTAGCCTCAAGTGAATGGGTAGAAAAGGGAAGCTATACCCTGAAAAAAAGAGGTACTGTAATGACGGCAGAGCAGCTTTGCAATTACTATGAACAGCTCTGCGCAAAGTATCCTATTATGTCCATTGAGGACGGTGTGGGTGAAGATGATTTTGACGGATGGAAGCTGCTGACAGAAAAGCTGGGTAAAAAAATCCGTCTTGTAGGTGACGACCTTTTTGTGACTAATACAAAGAGACTTAAAGAGGGAATAGAAAAGGGAATTGCCAATTCCATTCTTATAAAGCTAAATCAGATAGGAACTTTAAGCGAAACCCTTGAGGTTATGGAACTGGCAAAAAAATACGGCTACAGTGATATTGTATCACACAGAAGTGGGGAAAGTGAGGACACCTTTATAGCCGACCTTGCAGTAGGAGTTAATGCTCCCTTTATTAAATCGGGCGCACCCTGCCGTAGCGACAGAGTCGCCAAATATAACCGTCTGCTTATAATAGAAAGCGAGATATAAAAATAGTGTCAGTGTTTTTAAGCACTGACACTATTTTTAATTAGTCACTTTTATTCTTGGTACACGCTTTGATACTCCGCAGACGATTTCATAGTTTATTGTACCGCAGAGCTGGGCTATTTCATCAACTGGCAAATCTTTGCCGAAAAGAGTAACCTCATCACCCATTACCACACCGTCGATATGGCTTATATCCACAACCATCTGGTCCATACAGACTCTGCCTACAATTTTTGCCCGTTTGCCTTTTATTAACACTTCGCCCTTATTGGAAAGGGCTCTGGGATAGCCGTCGGCATATCCTACCGAAACAGTAGCAAGTCGCATTTTTTTATCACTCTTAAAGGTTCTGCCATAGCTTACAAAGGTATCCCTGTCAACCTCTTTTACCTGAGAAACCACACTTTTAAGAGTCATAACGGGAATAAGCTTTTCCTCAAATTCCATATCTTTATCAGGGGAAAGTCCGTAAAGAATTATACCGGGTCTGCAAAGACTTGAGTGCTTATCCTTTTCATAAAGAAGTCCTGCGGAATTACAGCAGTGAACGGTTTTTATAGTGTCACACTTACTCTTTATGAGCTCTACAGCCTTTACAAAACGGCTGTACTGAAGGGCGGTGTATTCACCCTCATTGTCACCGCTTCTGTCTGCGGCAGAAAAATGAGTGAAAATTCCTTCAAATATTAGACCGTCAAGGGAAAGGATTTTTTCAATCTGAGCTATGCCCTCAAGACTTTCGGTTCTGCAGTCAAAGCCGATTCTTCCCATACCTGTATCAAGCTTTATATGAACCTTTACCTTAACCCCTGTCTGTGTGGCATACTGTGAAAGCTTTTGTCCGTAGTCCTTATCGTAAACCGTTTGGATAATATTGTTTTCGTAAAGCTTTTTGGCGGCTTCAGGTGGGGTGTAACCGAGAATCAAAATAGGGAAGTCTACCCCCTGAGAGCGAAGCTCAAGAGCTTCATCAATATTGGAAACAGCAAAGCAGTCAGCACCTGCGTTTATAAGGGCAGGAAGCACTATTTCGGTTTCGTGTCCGTAGGCATCAGCCTTTACAACACACATAAGTCTGCTGTTTGCCGCACTGTTTTTAATAACATTGAAATTATGTATAAGAGCAGATGTGTCAATTTCTGCCCAGGTACGATGCAAGAAAGCCATATAAAGACCTCACAAATTATTTGATACAGTAATTATAGCAAGTTTTATTATTTTTGTAAAGCGAAAATAAGTTTCTTAGAAAGAGGCAGAGCTAAGGCGGTTATAAATCCCCATAAAACAGTGTATAAAACACATATCTGTCCGAGAAAGTTAAACTTAAGATTGCTGTAATTCCATATATTTTTATTCAGAAGTAAGTTGAATATTACTCCGAAAACCAACTCAACTGTTGTTATGGCAAGGCTTCCCATTACACATTTGTACAAAAATTTTGCGCGGGGAAACTTTTTCTCTATTGCGGTAATTAGCGTAAAGCAAACTCCCCCTGCAACAGCCATTGTCCAGTGGGTATGTCCACGCCATAAAAGCTCAATACAGCAGTACCCCACAGAGCCTACGGCAAAAACGGTTGCAATATCGTATTTTTTGATTTTTTTCATAACAAAACCTCACCCCGTCACTTTTTAAATAGTGTTACACAGAGTGAGGCTTTTATTCATTTTATCTGCGTCTTCTGCCCACAATGGCAAGAAGTCTGAGTAGCTGTGCAAGAGAGGTAAGCAAAGCGCCCAGATATGTCATAGCAGCGGCTGTAAGCACAGTCTTTGCACCGCGTATCTGAGAATCATCGTAAAGAATATTATAGTCGCGGATTATCGAAAGTGCCCGTCTTGAAGCATTCAGCTCAACAGGAAGAGTAATAAGCTGAAACAGGGTGGAAAGAGCAAAAAATGCAACACCTGCAATAGCAAGGGGATAGAAGCTGAAGATAAGTCCCAAAAGTACAAGGGGCATAGCAAGTCGGGAACCGAAATTTGTAATGGGAATAATTTTTGCTCTCAGCTTTATGGGTCCGTAGTCTGTAGCGTACTGAATTGCGTGACCAGCCTCATGACAGGCAACACCCACAGCCGCAACAGTAGCACTGTCATAGACACTTTCACTCAGCCTTATAACATTTGTTCTGGGGTCGAAATGGTCGGTAAGCTCACCCTTACAGCGCTCAATAGTTACATTATATATGCCCTGACTAGAGAGCATTTTTTCTGCTGCCGCAGCACCTGTAACATTTGAACTTGCCTTGCTGTATTTAGCAAAAGAGGATTTGATTTTTATCTGAGCTATAACAGTAATGAGAAGTGCAATAACTAAAAGCACTAAAGAAAATGAATAAAGTGGGTCTGAGCCTGTACCGTAATAAAAATAAGGATAGAATAAATTCAAAGTCGCCAGTCCTTTCTATTTTATTATTGTGCAGTCAGCTTCATAGTATGCGTTTTCCTGAGCATTATCTCCTATGGCTTTCATACGGAAGGTGTCCTTATCAGTGAATTCAACAGTATAGTCGGTAATACGGTTGCTGCCCGAAGGACGAATATCAAGCTGTTTAAAGGTAAGAGGTTTGCCGTTTTCGTCATAGGTAAAGGCATATTCCGTTGCATATCCGTTAGCATAGCGGCTTGATACAATAAATCCGTTCTCATCAAAAATCACTGTAAGAAATTCGCTTCCGTCATCTTCACGGAAAATATATTTATTGCTTGTAATACTTTCCGCCTTATAGCTCTTCTCAATAGAATTATCAAATCTTTTTGTGAAGGATACCATATTGCCGTTTTCGTCATATCCGTAAACATCTGTATAGCCTTCATTTATTTCGTCAAAAAAGGTAACATTTGTAATAGCGGGCTTATGGTCATAGGTATAAGTGTAATCAAATGTAACGGTAGGCTTGCCGTCAACCACATAGCTAAGTGAATCAATACGGTACACAGCCTTTTGGCTGCAACCCGAAAAACAGGTTATGGCTAAAACAAAAACAAAGGCAATAGAAATAAATCTTTTAAACATTGAAAAGGAATTCAACAACGTCACCGTCCTTCATAACATATTCTTTTCCTTCTGTTCTGACCAGTCCTTTTGTACGGGCAGCGGCAAGGGAACCACATTCATTGAGGTCATCAAAGGCAATAACCTGAGCGCGAATGAAGCCTCTTTCAAAGTCGGAGTGGATTTTTCCTGCCGCCTGAGGAGCTTTGGTATCTCTTTTTATTGTCCATGCTCTTACTTCCTTTTCACCTGCTGTAAGATAGGAAATAAGACCTAAAAGGCTGTAGCTCTTCTGAATAAGTCGGTCAAGACCTGAATTTTCAAGACCAAGGTCGGAAAGGAACATAATCTTTTCCTCTTCGCTCATATCGGCAATATCTGCCTCCATCTGAGCGCAAATAGGAAGCACCTGCGCTCCCTCCTTTGCGGCAAGCTCTTTTACAGCCAGAAAGTGAGGATTATCCTCGGGAGCCTTGCCCGAAAAATCTTCTTCACTTAAATTTGCAGCATATATAATAGGCTTTGTGGTAAGAAGGAAAATAGTATCAAGAATTTCCTTTTCGTCCTTGCTTAGTTCCATACTTCTTGCACTTTTTCCGCTTTCAAGATGTGCATAGAGCCTTCTTAAAAAATCAAGCTCACTCTGTAGTGATTTATTACCCTTTAAATCCTTGGTGGTTTTGGCAATTCTTCTTTCAACCATTTCCATATCCGAGAAAATAAGCTCAAGGTCAATGGTTTCTATATCGCGGAGAGGGTCAATACTTCCTTCAACATGAATAATGTTTTCGTTTTCAAAGCAACGCACAACATGAACTATTGCGTCAACCTCTCGTATATTTGCAAGGAATTTATTTCCAAGACCTTCGCCCTTTGAAGCACCCTTTACAAGACCTGCAATATCAACAAATTCGATAATAGCAGGAACAACAGGCGGAACCTTTGAGCCTTCTGTATACATATCGCGAAGAACATTCAGGCGGTTGTCGGGTACCGCAACAACACCCACGTTAGGCTCAATTGTGCAGAACGGAAAGTTAGCAGACTGTGCACCTGCATTGGTAATAGCGTTAAATAGAGTGGATTTTCCCACATTTGGAAGACCTACAATACCTAGTTTCATTCGATTTTCCTCCATAATACATAACATTACAAGTAGCCAAAGCGTTCAAACTTGGTTCAAGTTCAAATGCTTTGGCTATATTATAAGGGCTAATTAAAATATTATCAAGAAAAAATCAAAAAAAACTTTAAATTATGAGAAATATAATATATAATAAGGATATAATGAAAGGAGTGTGTCAAAATTGCATACCGATTTTACAGTATCTCTTGAGAAAATACTTAATGAATTATCTCTTGAAACCTTGTATCTCCCGAAGGATGCAAGTGAAATTATGATAAACAGCACCGAAATTAACCGTCCGGGAATTCAGCTTGCAGGCTTTTACGGATATTTTGATAATAAACGTATTCAGATTATAGGAAAAACCGAGGAAGGCTATCTTGAGGAGCTGAATGAAGATGAACAGAAAGCTCGTTATGCCACCTTCCTTTCACAAAAGCCACCTGCTATTATTATAGCCAGAAATCTTAGCATACCTGATTTCGTTATAGAACTTGCCAAGAAGTATGAAGTGCCTGTGCTGAGAAGTAAGGATTCAACCTCAGGTGTATCGGCGGCTCTTATAGCCTTTCTTAATCTTCAGCTTGCTCCCAGAATTACACGACACGGTGTTTTGGTTGAGGTTTACGGTGAGGGTATTCTGCTTCTTGGTGAGAGCGGTGTAGGTAAAAGTGAAACAGCCATTGAGCTTGTTAAAAGAGGACACCGTCTTATTGCCGACGATGCAGTGGAAATAAGAAAGGTTTCAAGTAAATCGCTGGTAGGAAGTGCACCCGATAACATCCGTCATTTTATTGAGCTTAGGGGAATAGGAATTATTAATGCAAGTCGTATTTTCGGTGTGGGCTCGGTTAAGCTTACTGAAAAAATTGATATGGTAATCAATCTTGAGCCTTGGGATGTAAACAAGGTCTATGACCGAATGGGACTTGAAGAAAAAACAGCCGAAATTCTCGGTATAACTGTGCCATCGGTTACCATACCAGTTAAACCGGGACGTAACTTAGCCGTAATTATAGAGGTTGCCTCTATGAACAACCGTCAGAAAAAGCTTGGATATAATGCAGCCGAAGACCTGCTTAAAAGGCTCGGTATGCTTGAAGGCGACAGCGGTGAGGATACTCCCGTTGACCCCTACCAATAAATAATTAAATCAAAACGGAGGAAAAGAAAATAAAAATGTACACTTTAGGAATTGATTTAGGCGGAACAAATATTGTTGCAGGTGTAGTTGATGAAAACTACAAGATTATTGCAAAAGGTAAGGTAAAAACCAACTGCCCCCGCCCTGCTGAAGAAATAGCAGACGATATGGCTAAAGCTTGTTTTATGGCTTGTGAAAATGCAGGTATTTCCATAAAAGATGTAAAGGCCTGCGGTGTAGGTAGCCCAGGTGCTATCAATCCCATTACAGGAATTATTGCTACTGCCAACAATCTTGGCTTTAAGGATTTACCTCTTGCAAAAATGCTTAAAGAGCGCACAGGCGTTGATTTTTATCTTGAAAACGATGCTAATGCTGCTGCTTACGGAGAATTTCTCGCAGGAAGCGGCAGAGGTGTAAACAACTGTATAGCTGTTACTCTGGGTACAGGTGTCGGCGGCGGCATCATTATTGACGGAAAACTGTTTTCAGGCTCAAACTTTGCAGGCGGTGAGCTTGGTCATACAGTTATAGTTGTTGACGGTGAACCATGCTCCTGCGGAAGAAAAGGCTGTTGGGAGTCCTATGCTTCAGCTACTGCACTTATCCGTCAGACAAAGGCTGCTATGGAAAAGAATAAGGACAGCATTATGTGGGAGCTTGCCGACAATAATATTGACAACGTAAACGGCAGAATTGCTTTTGACGGTATGCGCAAGGGTGATAAGACTGCCTGTGAGGTTGTAGCAACCTATGAGAAATATGTTGCCGTAGGTCTTGCTAACATAATAAATATCTTCCAGCCTGAGAAAATCTGTATCGGCGGCGGTATTTCCAACGAAAAAGAAACCCTTGTTGCACCTATCAGAGAATTCGTAAACAAAGAAATCTACACCACAATGGGTAAGCCATGTGAGATACTCCCTGCAGAGCTTGGTAATGATGCAGGGATTATAGGCGCCGCAGCTCTCTATAAGTTATATGAATAAATAGGGACGGCTTGAAAAATCGTCCGCAGCACCTCTTTTTGGCTCGGGGCGGTATAGAAAATACAGCACCACTCGCTTAAAGAGGCACTGCAAACGATTTTTCTGCGCCGTGGCAAAATTTATGGTCATAGCACTATTTTTGCGTTGAGGGAAGTATAGAAAATACAGCACCCTCTCTTAAAACAGCACTCTGACCGATTTTTCTACGCCGTGGCAAAAAACTAACAAATAAAAAACATTTTGGAGGAAGAAATGACGGCTTTTGAAAACCTTCTTATTGAGAATAAAATAGAATATTTAAAAGATGAGCCTATGAGCCGTCACACCTCTTTCCGTATCGGCGGAAATGCCCAGTATTTTGTTCTGCCGATGGATGACAGTCAGTTATCTTTTATAATAGACTACTGCAGAAAAAATGAAATTCCCTTTACGGTAATAGGAAAGGGAAGCAACCTGCTTGTTTCGGATAAGGGCATAGAGGGCGCTGTTATATGCACTCTTAATATGGATACACTCACCCTTTTAGATAACGAAAGAATTTTTGCAGGTGCAGGAGTAGGTCTTGCTTCTCTTTGTACCTTTGCAAGAGATAACGGACTCTCGGGCCTTGAATTTGCTTACGGAATTCCGGGAAGTGTAGGCGGCGCCATGATTATGAATGCAGGGGCTTACGGCGGTGAAATCAAGGATGTTGCAGTATCTGCCTGTGTATTGGATGAAAACCTTACTGTCCGTGTTATTGAAGGCGAGGCTATGGAACTTTCCTATAGAAGCAGTGTGTTTAAAAAGAGAAATCTTACTGTTATAGGGGCATACTTTAAATTAAAGAAGGATAGTCGTGAGGAAATCACTGCCCGTATGGATGATTATATGGGCAGAAGACTTTCTAAACAGCCTCTTGAATACCCAAGCGGCGGGAGTGTTTTTAAGCGTCCCGAAGGTCATTTTGCAGGTGCACTGGTTGAACAAAACGGCTTTAAGGGTGTCAGCATTGGCGGAGCGCAGGTAAGCGAAAAACACGCAGGTTTTATTATAAACAAAGGTAACGCCACCTGTTCTGATGTTACGGGACTTATTGCCAAAATACAGGATACAGTTTATAAAAACAACGGCGTAAGGCTTGAGCCGGAACTGATTTTTAAAGGACGCGAATAATATGAATTTACTTATTGTAACAGGAATGTCAGGGGCGGGAAAATCCCTTGCAGTCAATGCCCTTGAGGATTTGGGATATTACTGTGTAGATAACATCCCCCCTGCTCTTATCCCAGCTTTTGTTGATTTAGGAAAAAGAGGCAGTGAAAATTTTGAAAATCTTGCTGTAGTTACCGATGCAAGAGGCGGTGACTGGTTCAGTGAAATAGAAAACACCTTAAAGCTGCTAAAGGAACGTGATGTCAAATATCAGATTTTGTTTCTTGATGCAGGTAATGAGGTGCTTGTGCGTCGGTATAAGGAAAACAGGAGAAAGCATCCTCTTTGCAGTGATAGTGATATTACCGTAGCCGAGGCTGTTGAGAAGGAAAGAGAGCTGCTCTCATTTTTACGTCTTTGCGCCGACTATGTTATTGATACCTCTATTATTTCCCCGTTGCAGCTGAAAGAAAGATTGTCTGCGCTGTTTTTCGGCAACTCCAATAACGGCTTTGCGGTTCAGTGTATGTCCTTTGGATTTAAGTACGGAACACTTAGCGATGCGGACATACTTATTGATGCAAGATGTCTGCCTAATCCCTATTATGATGCGGCTCTTCGCAGTCTTACGGGACTGGACGAAGGTGTTAGAGAGTATGTTCTATCCACTCTTGAAGCAAAGGAATATGCAAAAAAACTGATTGATTTTATCGACTGTGCGGTGCCTCTCTACAGCAAGGAGGGTAAAAGTAAGTTGTCTATTGCCATTGGCTGTACGGGTGGTAAGCACAGAAGTGTTACCTTTGCTGAAATAATTAATAAACATTTAAAGGAAAAGGGTTATCACAGTGTAACCGTTCACCGTGATATAAATAAATAATATGTCATTTTGCAGCGAACTTAAAAATGACCTGTGCAAAGAAAAGACAAAGGGCTGCTGTCAGGTTTCTGAATGTTATGGCTTTATGCTTTTCGGAAGGTCTTTTTCCTATAAAAATATTTCTCTTCTTACAGAAAACAAAAATATTGCCGACAGATACAGGGATTTTCTTAAACATAATTTTGCCATAATCCCCGCTGTAAAGCTGTCGGGTAAAACCAATATACGCTACACACTCAGTGTAGATGAACCTGCTCTTTGCTCAAGAGTAATGTCAGCTTTTGGATATGACGGCGGAGATTTACTCAGTATTAATCACGATGTATTTAAAAGGGATTGTTGTTTTTCAAGCTTTATAAGAGGTGCTTTTCTTGCCTGTGGACAGATGAGTGACCCATATAAAAACTATCATACTGAATTTGTTATAAGGGATTTTACTCTGGCTATTGAGTTTTACAGTCTTCTTATGGAGCGCGGTCTTTCCCCTAAACGCAGTATGCGGGGAAACAGCACCGTAATATATTTTAATCAGGGAGAGACAATTGAAGAACTTCTCACTCTTATGGGTGCAGGTAAAAAAGCCCTTGAGCTTATTGATGTTCAGGTGGCTAAAACCATACGCAACCGAGAAAACAGAAAGAATAATCTTGAGCTTTCAAATATCGGAAAGCAGGTAGATGCTTCGGTTACACAGCGTCAGGCTATTACATATCTTGAAGAGCTTGGGAAGCTTGAAACACTCAGCGATGAGCTATATGAGGTGGCACTGCTGAGAAAAGAAAATCCGGATGCTTCTCTCACCGAGCTTTGTAAGCTTAGTAAGGAATCTATAACGCGTTCAGGACTTAATCACAGACTGAGAAAGATTATTGATATTGCAAATGAAATAAAGGCGGAAGAATAAAATGGTTGACTTCGTTCATCTCCATCTTCATACTGAGTATAGTTTGCTGGACGGCTGTTGCCGTATCGGTGAGCTTTTTGATGCAGTAAAGGAAAGAGGAATGAAGTCGGTTGCCATTACCGACCACGGCGTAATGTATGGCGCCGTGAATTTTTTTAAGGCGGCACAGTCTGCAGGTATAAAAGCTATAATCGGCTGTGAGGTTTATGTAGCGCCTAGAAGCAGAACTGATAAGCAAAAGCCGTTTGACAGTGAATATACACACCTTGTGCTTCTATGCAAAAATGAAACGGGATATAAAAACCTTATTAAAATGGTATCTCTTGGCTTTACAGAGGGCTTTTATTCAAAGCCGCGAATAGACAAAGAGCTGCTCAGTGAACACAGTGAGGGACTCATAGCTCTTTCTGCCTGTCTTGCGGGAGAAATACCAAGAAAGCTACTGAGTGGTGACTATGAGGGAGCAAAGCAGTCAGCTCTTTGGTTTGACAGTGTTTTCGGAAGAGAAAACTTTTATATTGAAATTCAGGACCACGGCATAATGGAGCAAAAGAGAATACTGCCTGATTTTTTAAAGCTCAGCAAAGAAACGGGTATTCCTCTTGTTGCTACCAATGACGTTCATTATATAAATAAAGAAGATGCCAAAACCCAGAAGGTTCTTGTTTGCCTTCAGACAGGCAAAAAACTAAGTGACGAAAATCCACTTGAATTCAAAACTGATGAATTTTATCTTAAATCGGGCGAGGAAATGCAGAGCCTCTTTGCCCGTTTTCCTGATGCTGTTGAAAATACGGTTAAAATTGCTGAAAAGTGTAATTTCCAGTTTGATTTCGGTCATATAAAGCTTCCTCTCTTTGATATAGGAAACAAAAATCACGCCGAGTATCTTAAAGAAAAATGCTATGAAGGACTCTATCGACTTTACCCCGAAGACAAAAGGGAAGAAGCAAAAGAACGTCTTGATTTTGAGCTTAGCGTTATTGATAGTATGGGGTATACCGACTATTATCTTATTGTGCAGGATTTTGTTGCTTACGCTAAGTCAAAGGGAATTCCTGTAGGCCCAGGCAGAGGCTCGGGTGCGGGTAGTATTGCCGCCTACTGCGTTGGTATAACAGGTATTGACCCTATTAAATATCAGCTTCTTTTTGAACGCTTCCTTAATCCTGAAAGGGTTAGTATGCCTGACTTCGATATAGATTTTTGCTATGTAAGACGTCAGGAGGTTATAGATTATGTTATTGAAAAATACGGCAGTGACAGGGTGGCGCAGATAGTTACCTTTGGTACTCTTGCCGCCAGAAACGCTGTAAGAGATGTGGGAAGAGTTATGGATCTGCCTTATAATCTTTGTGATAAGGTAGCAAAGCTTATACCGAGAGATTATCATACAGACCTTGCTTCTGCCGTTAAAAAGGTTCCCGAGCTTAAAACCCTTTATGAAACCGATATGTCGGTAAGTGAGCTTATTGATACAGCGCTTAAGCTTGAGGGTATGCCGCGTCATGCCTCTACCCACGCTGCAGGTGTTGTTATATGCGACAGAAGTGTAAGTGAATATGTGCCGCTGTCCACTAATGACGAAGCGGTGGTTACTCAGTATACTATGACGGCACTTGACGAGCTTGGTCTTCTTAAAATGGACTTTTTGGGACTCCGTAACCTGACTGTAATAAGGGATGCCGAAAACAGTATAAGAGAGCATACTCCCGATTTTTGTATTGAAAATATTCCCATTAACGATAAAGCAACCCTCAGTATGATGGGAAAGGGACATACCTTGGGTGTTTTTCAGTATGAAAGTGAGGGTATGACAAATGTTGTTCGTACCTTTAAGCCCGAGAATATAGAGGACCTTATAGCAATACTTTCTCTATACAGACCCGGACCTATGGATTCTATTCCTACCTATATTCATAACCGTTTTCATCCCGAGGATATACACTATGACACACCTCTTTTAAAGCCTATACTTGACATTACCTACGGCTGCATTGTATATCAGGAGCAGGTAATGCAGATTTGCCGCAATCTTGCAGGATATTCCCTTGGAAGAGCTGATGTGGTAAGACGCGCTATGTCCAAGAAAAAGCACAGTGTTATGGAAGCGGAGAGGGAAGTGTTTATAAACGGAGCGGTAAAAAACAATATAAGCCGAGAAACCGCAATAAAGATTTTTGACGATATGGCGGCATTCAGCTCCTATGCTTTTAATAAATCTCACGCTGCTGCATACGGCTATGTTGCCTATCAGACAGCATATCTTAAATGTCATTATCCGAAAGAGTATATGGCGGCACTTATAAAAAGCGTTACCGACAGTCTTAATAAGGTTAATGAATATATTGCTGAATGTGTAAGAATCGGTATAAATATTCTTCCGCCAAATGTAAACCAAAGCGAAGAAGATATGTCAGTTGAAAAGGACTCTATTAGGTTCGGTCTTCTCATAATTAAAAACCTTGGTAGAAATACTGCAAAAAGAATTATAGAGGAAAGAAAGAAAAACGGAAAATACACCTCTCTTTATGATTTTGTGTTAAGAAACTATAGCCGCGAGCTTAACAGAAGAGCACTTGAAAACCTTATTAAAAGCGGCGCTCTTGACGGTATGGGTGAAAACAGACGGCAGATGCTTTTCGGTGTAGAGAGCGTTATTGCTGCTGCTGAAACCAAAAGCCGTTTTGAAAACGGGGGACAAATGGACCTTTTTTCTATGGACAGCGACGCGCCGTCGGATACCTTTGAGTTGCCAACTATGGAAGAAATGAAGGAAAAGGAGCTTTTTGCCCTTGAAAAAGAGGCTACGGGAATGTATCTTACAGGCCATCCTATGAAGGAATATGAGGTTTACGCAAGACATATTGGTGCAAAAAACGTGAGAGAAATAATAACAGGTCAGGGAATGGACTCAAAAAGGGTGACCCTTGTTTGTCTTATTTCCTCTGTTCAGGTGAAACAGCTGAAAAGCGGACAGATGCTTTGTAGTATTGTAGGCGAAGACCTGACAGGCAGCATAAATATTGTGTGCTTTTCTTCTGCTTACTCTGCTTTTCAGGATTTGTTTACGATATCAAGGGTTCTTAAAATAACAGGAAAGATAAGCGAACGGGAAGAGGGTAACGAGCTTCTTCTGGAACGGGCTGAGCCGCTTCCTGCCTATGCTTCTGATTTTAAACCGCCAAGGGCCGTGGCAAAGCCGAAAATTTATTTAAAGGTAGATTTTATTGATGGTGCAAAAATGAATAAGGTTACCTCACTGCTTCTTGAAGGCGAGGGTGACTGTCCCGTATATATCTACTGTGAAAATGATAAAAAAAGCTATTGTGCTCCTGAAAAAATGTGGATAGAGCCAACGGAGGAGATAATTGCTGAAATTGAGAAAATTCTCGGTAACGGGAATGTAAAAATCGTTAAGAAGGGGTGAGGCTTATGCAGCTATATAAAATAGCAGGTCTTATTGTAGAAATGGATATACGGTATAACAGACTGAAGACGCAGGCAGAACCTTATCTTTATCAAGGTAGCAAAAAAGCGGATATGTCACTTATTATTGAAGAAAAGGTGATGGAAAGGGCAAGAAAGCAGTATCCTAATATTGATGAAGAGGGACTTGAATATCTGCTTTACGGCTTCCTTTTTTATGACAGACTTTTAGACTTTGACGGTATGATGCTTCACGCCTCGGCTGTTGCTGTAGGACAGAGAGCGTATTTGTTTTCGGCAAATTCTGGGGTGGGTAAATCCACCCATACTAATTACTGGACACAGTATATAAAGGGCGCTCATATTGTAAATGACGATAAACCCGCTCTTCGTATTATTGACGGCAGTATCTATGTATGCGGAACTCCGTTCAGTGGAAAGCACGACATAAGTACTAACCAAAGCTATCTTCTTGGTGGTATATGCTTCTTAAAGCGGGGAAACGAGAATATTATTGAAGATATATCACTAGTAGAGGCTTTGCCGCTTATTCTCCCCCAGACCGCAAGTAAGTACAGCGAGGAAAGAGTTTCTAAAAAATTAGAGCTTGTTGATAAAATACTTACAGGCGCAAGGCTTTATAAAATGCAGTGTATAGATGATATAAGCGCGGCTGAATGTGCTTATAAAAAAATGAATGTAAGTCTTCCTGTATCCCTTGATGAAATGCTTCCTGTTATGGAGGAGACTTTAAAATCAGGTGGAAACGTAACCTTTATTACCAAGGGCAGAAGTATGGTGCCGTTGCTTACTTCAAAGCGCGACAGCGTGGTGCTTAAAAGGGCAGAAGAGTATAAAAAGGGTGACGTGGTGCTTTACAGGAATGAAAAGGGAGAGTTTATACTTCACAGAATAATAAAGCTTCGCGGCCGAGCTGTTTATACTATGGGTGATTCTTTGCTTACAAATGATGAACCCACCTTAAAAGAAAAGATTATCGGCAAGGCGACGGCTTTTGTTATAAACGGACGAAGGGTTAGTGTGACCGATTTTTCCTATAGGATATATAAGCTTATTTATGTATCCGCTTTTGGCAGAGCCTTGCGTCTTTTAAAAAGAAGGATTATGAATAAATAACAAAACGAGCAGTATCGCTGTAGTGATACCGCTCGTTTGCTTTAATTTATATTTTTTCTATTGTCGCTGTTATTATCTGCGCAGTGGTTTTCGCCCAGAAATCATTAGCATGGTTTATATTATTGGAAAGATAATCCTCAGCATCCTTTGATTTAATTATAGATTCCCAAATGGTAGTAGCCTCGGCGACCACACAGTTATCATATTTGTTTTCAATATCACAGAGAACCTGTTGCAGTTTAAGTGTATTTTCATGGTAATTTCTGAAAATATAACATTTTTCGTTGTTGAGCTTAGCCAAAGCATTTAAACTTGAACCAGCCTTAAAGGGCGGTTTTTAGGTGTCTTTTGGCTCATTGTCACACATAGGCGATAGCCTTA
>JBGUVH010000002.1:0-9523 GCA_045134215.1 Acutalibacteraceae bacterium | reverse complement strand
GTGGCTTGTCATACCGCCACGAACAGTGAGGATACCCTCGGAAGCCTTCATACCTGTGATATCTTCAGGAGAGGTTTCAAGACGAACAAGAACAACCTTTTCGCCCTTTGCATTCCAGATTTCTGCATCTTCAGCAGTAAATACAACCTTACCGCAAGCAGCTCCTGGAGAAGCACCGAGACCCTTACCTGCAGGAGTAGCGGCCTTAAGAGCCTTCGCATCGAACTGAGGATGGAGAAGAGTATCAAGGTTTCTGGGGTCGATCATAGCAACAGCCTGCTTCTCATCAATCATACCCTCGTCAACGAGGTCACAAGCGATTTTGAGAGCAGCCTTAGCAGTTCTCTTACCGTTTCTGGTCTGGAGCATATAGAGCTTACCATCTTCAACGGTGAATTCCATATCCTGCATATCTCTGTAGTGGTCTTCAAGAAGAGCACATACCTTATTGAATTCATCGAATGCTGCGGGGAACTTCTCAGCCATTTCAGCAATAGGCATAGGAGTACGAACACCTGCAACAACGTCTTCACCCTGAGCATTAGTGAGGAACTCACCCATAAGTCCCTTTTCACCTGTAGCAGGGTCACGGGTAAAGGCAACACCTGTACCACAGTTATCACCCATATTACCGAAAGCCATCATCTGTACATTAACAGCGGTACCCCAAGAGTAAGGAATATCGTTGTCACGACGGTAAACGTTAGCACGGGGATTGTCCCAGCTTCTGAATACGGCTTCAACAGCGCCCATTAACTGCTCCTTAGGATCAGTTGGGAAGTCTTTACCAATCTTAGCCTTGTATTCAGCCTTGAACTGAGCTGCTAATTCTTTAAGGTCTTCAGCAGTAAGCTCAACATCCTGAGTTACGCCCTTTTCTTCCTTCATTTTGTCGATAAGCTCTTCAAAGTACTTCTTACCAACTTCCATAACTACGTCAGAATACATCTGGATAAATCTTCTGTAACAGTCATAAGCCCAACGAGCATTACCGCTCTTTGCAGCCATAGTTTCAACAACGTCTTCGTTAAGACCGAGGTTAAGAATGGTATCCATCATACCTGGCATAGATGCACGAGCACCGGAACGAACGGAAACGAGAAGAGGATTCTCCTTATCACCGAACTTCTTACCGGTGATGCCTTCCATCTTATCGATGTACTCCATAATCTGTGCCTGAATTTCATCATTGATTTTTCTGCCGTCCTCATAATACTGAGTGCAGGCCTCGGTAGAAACAGTGAAACCCTGTGGAACAGGAAGACCGATTTTGGTCATTTCTGCAAGGTTAGCACCCTTACCGCCGAGAAGCTCACGCATAGAAGCGTCGCCTTCGCTGAACAGGTAAACAAACTTGTGACTCATTAAGAATCAACCTCCTATATTTTATGGATTTCTCCAATTTTTAACTTACTCTATTTAGAGTATCCAATTTATTATAGCAAATTTAAAAACAAAAATAAAGTATTTTTTTTAGTTTTATCTAATTTTTGCCTTTTTATTTAATATGTAAGAGAAAAATAAGGATATTTTTCCTATTTTGCATAAAAAAGAGTTGCCAAAAGACAACTCTTTTAAACATTAACCTTTTCTTAAAGCTTTTATAATTCTGTATATAACAGGAGCTAATATAATATTTGCAGCAAGCTCCACAAGGAAGTTTCCCCCCGCAAGACCTAAGAACATATATTTTGCTACACTAGTAAAGCCTTCTGCTGCGCCCCAAGCCGCGATTGTTTCAAAAAAGAACAGCTTACAGCCCAGAAGAAAAATACCCGTATTAACTATAGGGCAAACCACCGCAGCCGCAGTAACTGCCAGATAGCTGTTATGCTTATTAAGCAGCTTATAAACAAGCCCTGCAGCCACACCGCACAGAGTACCCTTAGCCAGAACGGTAATGATTGTTCCAACAACATCAATAGCAAAAAATGCCATAGCATCACCGCTAAGTATAACGGCAACACCAAAGATAAAGCCTAACCATCCCCCGATTTTCCAGTTACACATAGCAGCACCGATTACAATAGGAATCAGCACAAGGGAAATAGAAAACGGGCCAAAGCGGATGAAAGCACCCATTAGCTGCAACACTACAACAATAGCCGTAAGTATCGCACCAACCGTCAACGTTTGAATTCTAATCTTTTTTTCTGTCATAAAAATACCTCCGATACTGTCCCAAATGGGTACAGTTCATAATATTTTAATCTGCGCTATGCACAGTATTAAACATTCTTTTTATAAATGGTCATAAGTCCGTCAAGCAAAAGATTTTCGTCATATATAATGTCATATTTACAGTGACGGATAATTTCTCTTGACATACCGCCTGTTGCAACTACGGTTTTCATTTTTCCCTGCTCTTTTTCCATACGCTCTATAAGACCGTCTATCATTGAAGCAGCACCGAAAACGAGTCCCGATTTCATACAGTCAACAGTATTTGTTCCAATAACACTGCTTGGAGCCTCAATAGCAACAGCGGGAAGCTGCGCAGTATTTTCAAAAAGCGCCTTAAGGGTAAGTCTTACACCGGCAGCAATAGCGCCGCCCAGCATTTCACCGTTTTCACCAAGCACACTGACAGTAGTAGCAGTTCCCATATCAATTACAATACAGGGTGTTTCATATTTAGCAATAGCGCCCACAGCACCTGCCGCAAGGTCAGCGCCAAGCTGAGCAGGGTTATCTATTTTAATATTAAGTCCTGTTTTAAGCCCAGGGCCGAGCACCATAGGAGTTATTCCGCACAAGGCAGTAATTCCCCTTGCAACAGCGTCGCTTACAGCAGGAACAACCGAAGAAATAATACAACCCTCTATAGACCTATAATCCTCGCCGTGAAGGGAAAGAACATCCTTAATATCTATAGCATACTGGTCGCTTGTTCTGCCCGTTTCGGTTGCAAGTCTGGCAGTAAGAATAAATTTTTCCTCTTTATAAACGCCAAGAGTAACATTTGTATTTCCTATATCTATAGCAAGTAGCATTTCAAGGCTCCCTCTTTTTATTGTTATCTTTTGTAAACTATACCATATAAATTTATAATATTCAATGTAGAACTCGAAAAAATGTAAGTTAACAATCTTTTTTATTTTACTAACAATTTCTCGCTTTTAAGCTCGTAAAAACACTTTACCATATTAATAAATTTCATTACCTGCTTACCGTCGTCAAGCACACATCTGTAAATCAAATCTCCGCTTTGTATTTCAAAATGCTTTCCAGGACTGAAGGGCAGGGTTGGCACACCGCTTATTGAAGCAAATATTTCAGCTTCTTCCCCGTTTATTACTCCCTTTATGGTAAAGCCTTCTTTATCGAGGGTTACGGTTCCTATTCCCACCTCTTCAAAGCGATGCTTTTTGTGATTTATCATTTTTATAACCGTAGCTGCAGTCATATCGGTATGGGTACCGCTTATTATTTCCTCTTTGAGCTTATTATATATATCTCTGCTCCAATCGGAAACATAGCGAATTTCCTCGCCAATTTTACTCTTTTTATGTAAAAAGGAATATTTATCGCTATATTGCTCATATCCGCATTTATTACAGAAAATAGTATTTCCGTCTTTAACACTCATACAGTGTTCACATTTACAGTGAGGACACATATAAATGACATTTTCAATACCCTCAATATTACCTTTTTTAGCAAATACTGTTTTCTTTTCTTCCTGCTCTCTGTAGGCATCAAAAAGCAGCGCTTCATCGGTTTTTTTCTTTACCTCTTCTATAGCGGCTCTATTAAGCTCATCCTTAGTAAAAAGTCTGTATATATCAAGATAGGTTCTTCCTGCCCTTATTCCCTTACTCCACTTAGGCATCGCAAAGTATGTACCGTAGCTTCTAGCTACATAAACATCAGCCCCAAGCCATTTAAGGAATTTATAGGTTGCACTCGGAATGGGAGTAGAAATTCCGTCCTCACACATAAGCCCAGCGGGATAGATAACAAGAGCCTGTCCCTCGTCAATTACCGCCTTCATATTCCGCATATCAGAAACTGCCGTCTGAAATTGCTGTTTAGGAATAACGCCCAGCTTATCAAAAAAGGCTTTCAGCGGCATACTGCTATAGAAAGAATTACTTATAACAAATGACATCGGCTCTTTCCTGACACCTATAAGATTAGCAAAATCATACTGAGCCTGATGGTTAGCAATAACCACAAAAGGCCCTTTTTTATTCTTTATTTCATTTCTGATTATAACTCTTTTAAAGAAAATTCGTGCTACCGCTTCGCAAACAAGCTGTGCTATACGGTAACAAAATATATTCGGTTTTTTGTATCTCATAATTTCAATCCCCTATGAGAATACTATAACATAAAAGCGTTAAGATTTCAACAAAAAAGGATGTGGCGTACCACATCCTTTTTACTAATTAATCACAGCACTCATCTTTTTTCTTCTTTGGAGCTTCATCCTTTGCAGGAGGAGTTACATCGCCAAGTCCTGAGGTTTCGGAAAACATTACATTTGCCTTTGTCATTTCAACTGCATCGGTAGGAACAATAATCTTAGATGCCTTACCATTAGACATAGACACAAGCGCTTCATACTTTTTAAGCTCAAGAACTGCTTCGTCTACACCTGCCGCTTTAAGAGCTGCAAGTCCGTCAGCCTCTGCCTGTTTGGCAAGAAGAATAGCCTTAGCTTCACCCTCTGCTCTTGCAATACGCGCATCCCTTTCGCCTTCAGCCGCAAGAATCATAGCCTGTTTGTCACCTTCAGCGCGGGTAATAACAGCAGCCTTATGTCCTTCAGCTTCAAGCAGTGTTTCACGTCTGTCGCGTTCAGCCTTCATCTGCTTTTCCATAGCATTCTGAATTTCGGAAGGCGGAATAATATTCTTAAGCTCTACTCGGTTTACCTTTATGCCCCACTGGTCAGTAGCGCTGTCCAGAATCTCGGTCATTTTTCCGTTTATGGTATCACGTGAGGTAAGAGTATCGTCAAGCTCTAACTCACCCACAATATTACGAAGCGTTGTGGCGGTAAGATTTGAAAGAGCGCTTATAGGATTAACTGCGCCATAGGTAAACAGCTTTGCATCAAACACCTTGAAATAAACCACTGTATCTATCTGCATAGTTACATTATCCTTAGTAATAACGGGCTGAGGAGGAGAATCAAGCACCTGTTCCTTCAAGGTAACACGCTTTGCTATACGGTCGATTACAGGAATAAGAATATGAAGTCCTGCACTCCAGGTATGTTTATACTTACCAAGACGTTCAATAACAAACTCGGTTGCCTGAGGAACTATTCTCAGACAAAGAAAAAGAACAACCAGAATAACGCCTAAAACAATATAAATCATACTATCACCCTTCTTTTTTTATTTTCTTAATTATACCATATAAAAGTATATGCTGTCAATCCTCAAAGAGATGTCGGAAGGTACGCTGGGGATTATCGAGAAAATTTTTAGTCACCCTATAATGCTCTGTTTCCTCAAAAGGCGTGTTTACGATTTCTTCCCCTTTAATCTCAAAAATATCTGCATCGGGAAAAGCCATAAGTATAGGTGAATGAGTTGATATTATAAACTGACTGTTTTTCTCTACAAGACGCTTTATATTACTCATAAGACGAAGAAGCCGCATAGGTGAAAGAGCCGCCTCAGGCTCGTCAAGTATATAGATACCGTTGCCGCCAAAGCGTTCCTCCACAAGCCTCATAAAGCTTTCGCCGTGAGACTGCTTATGAAGTGAAACTCCACCGTATCCGTCAACTATAAAGGGGGCGCCGCAAGGCTGTCGGTCAAGCTCATCTATGTGGGTTGCTACATTGTAAAAGCTTTCGGCTCTTAAAAAATATCCATCCTCTGAAAGTATAGGCCCCTTCGCTACGGTCAGATATTCCGACAGTGACGAATGTGAGTCCTCGGTGGAAAAGCAAAAATTTCTGCTTCCGCCCTCAGCATTAAAATCAAGCGCTATAGCCAATGCCTCTATAAGAGTCGACTTTCCGACTCCGTTTTCCCCAACAAAAAAGGTTACGGGCTTTTTAAAGTCTATAGGTTTTTCAACTAAGCTTTTAACTACAGGAAGCTTACTGATATAATTATCCCGCGGCAGTTCCTTTTCAATAGAAATTTGTCTAACAAATAGCTTATTCATATTTTTATATGCTCCTTACCAAACAAACGCACACTCATTGATATACAGTTGTCATAAGAATATTTTTATTATACTACACATTATTTTCAAATTAAAGTATTAAGGGCATAAAAAAATAACCCTTGACCCAAAAAACACGGTCAAGGGTTATTTTTGTTCACTCTTAATATCCAACATCTTTTTATTGTACCTCACTTTCTTTATTGCAGCTCTGTGTTCCTTTTGAATTCAAAACAGTATAATAAATCAAGTTTATATAAATCCCGTAAAGTGAGAAGCACTTTTTTGTTTCGAAATTCAAACCTTACAAGCTCTGCAGGCTAATTTTCTTTACCGACCGTTTATAGCCCTTTGGTCTATCTTTTGTACATCGGACTCACCTTTCCTTTGACTATATGATAGCATATTATAAGGCTGATTTCAATTCGCAATAATAGATAAACTTTTCAATGCTAAATTATGCAAAACACAGAAATCTCTCAATACGTATTGACAGCAAGTATATTTATATAGTATAATAAATATGTTGATTTGATAAAAAACAGGACTACCGCCGTAGCCCTGTTTTTGTTTTTATTTAGTTCCGAAAAGTCGGTCGCCTGCATCCCCAAGACCTGGGAGAATATATCCATTTTCATTAAGACATCTGTCAAGTGTGGAAACAAATATATGAACATCGGGATGAGTCTCAGCCACCTTACTCACACCTTCGGGAGCGCCGATAACTGCCATAAACTTAATATCCTTACAGCCGCGCTTTTTAAGTGAAGCAATAGCATCGCAAGCGCTGCCACCCGTTGCAAGCATAGGGTCAACAAGTAAAACAAGCTTATCCTCAATGCCGTCAGGGAGCTTACAGTAATACTCACAGGGCTGAAGTGTTTCTTCGTTGCGGTACATACCGATGTGACCAACCCTTGCAGACGGGAAAAGCACGTGAACACCGTTTACCATACCAAGACCTGCTCTCAGAATCGGAACAATTACTATTGAATTATCCTTAACAACGCGCTGAGTACAGGTTTCAAGAGGAGTTTTTACCTGCTTTTCAGTGGTAGGAACACCTTCCTTAAGGCACTCAAAGGTCATCAGTGTGGTAATTTCCTCAATAAGCTCACGGAATTCCTTCATACTGGTTTTTTCGTCTCTTAAAATTGCTATTTTATGATTTATAAGAGGATGGTCGAATATTGTAACGTTATCGTAATTTTTCATTTACTGATTACTCCTTGTTTTTGCCCTTTGCATGAAGAACGATATTAACAATAATACCAAGAATAAGTGCGCAGGCAATAGCGGTAAGAGTTACCTCGCCTATCTTCATTGCCATACCGCCGATACCTGCAATAAGGATAACAGAAACGGTAAAGAGGTTTGCATTATCTTCAAGGTCAACCTTTTGAATCATCTTAAGACCTGAAACAGCAATAAAGCCGTAAAGTGTAACGCAAACACCACCCATTACGCATCCGGGAATAGAATCAAGGAATGCAACAAAGGGAGAAATGAAAGAAATGAGAACTGCCATTATAGCGGTAGTGGTAATAGTAGCAACAGAAGCGTTTCTTGTAATAGCTACACAGCCTACAGACTCGCCGTATGTGGTATTGGGGCAACCGCCGAAAACTGCGCCGGCTACAGAGCCTATACCGTCACCGAGAAGTGTGCGATGAAGTCCTGGGTCGCTAAGTAAATCTTTGTCAATAATACTGGAAAGATTCTTGTGGTCGGCAATATGCTCAGCAAATACAACGAATGCCACAGGAATATAAGCAACAGCAATTGTAGCAAGATAAGAAATTTCAAAATCCTTAACACCCTTAAGTGCATTCACAAAGGAAAATTCAGGAACAGCAAGGAAGGTTTTAAGACCAACACCGTCTGCAACAAGAGCCTTGAAGGGTGCGAAATCGATAATTTTCAGACTGTCTATACCTGCAGCATAGCCGATAGCGGTGAAAATTATTCCAACAACATAACCTGCAAGAATACCAATAATGAAAGGAATAAGCTTTGTCATCTTTTTACCGTAGGTAGAGCAAAGAATAACAACAAACAGAGTAACTAAAGCGCAAATAAGAGATACCCAGCTAAAGCCGCTCATTATAAATGCGCCGTTACCGTCCTGTGCGCCGTAAGAGAAAACATCCTTAATAGCGGCACCTGCAAGAGAAAGACCGATAATTGCAACTGTGGGACCGATAACAGCAGCAGGCATAAGCTTATTTATCCACTCAACGCCTACAAGCTTAACAATAAGAGCTATAACTACATAAACAAGACCTGCAAAGGCAGCACCGATAATTAAGCCTAAGTAACCCAGATAAACATTAGCTGTAGCACCGGCAAAGGCAGCTACCATAGAACCGATAAATGCGAAAGAAGAACCTAAGAATACGGGGCTTCTGAACTTGGTGAAAAGCTGGTATACAATAGTACCTACACCTGCACCGAACAGTGCTGCCGAAGCGCTCATTCCGTTACCAACTATTGCAGGAACAGCAATAGTTGCTGCCATAATTGCAAGTAACTGCTGAATGGCAAAAACAATAAGTTGTGCGAATTTTGGTTTGTCATGAATGTCATAAACTAATTTCTTTTCCATAAAGACCCTCCAATATAAAATGTTAAGGCAAAATTCACCCTACGTTCTCAATCATATCATATTCATAATATTTTTTCAAACAAAAAACGACTTTTTTCGTACAAATATTTGCCCTTCTAATTATGCAATTTCACTAATTATTTTTTTATATCAAATTGTTGTAAACAGCAGAAAAAAATGATATAATTCAGATATAAAAAGGAGGTATTAAAAAATGAAATGTAATAACTGTGGTTTTGAAATAAATGAGGACTTCGTTTACTGTCCTAATTGCAGTGCGCCGTCCTATTCTTCCTCTGTAATGATAAACCCTGCTGCCGTAAAATTTCAGGAGGTGCTTAAAAGCAACAGTATTCTTGCTATGTGCATTCTGTTGACAGCCGCCAGTGGTTTTGGCATAATAAGCGGCTCTATTCCGCTGCTTACCGTTCTTGCAACAATTTTTCTTTGGATTGCATATTCAAAGGCATCAAAGGATGAGTTGGATACAAACCAGCTTCGGTGCATAAGCGGAACAGTTTATGCCGCCTATGTAATAAACTATGTTGCTTATATAATGGTGCTGATTTCGGGAATTATACTGATTTTCGCCTTCGGATATCTTTCCTCATCCCCACAGCTTCTTGATTCTTTTCTGAATAATGTTGAGCTTAATATTTCGGGAGATATTTTGAATATAATCGAAAGCAACATCACTGTTTTTGGCTTTATAATTTCCTTTATACTTATAGTTGCTTCGGTTGTGAGCATAATAATCAATGCAACAGGAATGAGGAAAATCCATCG
>JBGUVH010000001.1:0-2913 GCA_045134215.1 Acutalibacteraceae bacterium | reverse complement strand
GGCTCCCTCTGACGAGGGAGCTGTCAGCGAAGCTGACTGAGGGAGAGAAAACTACCCCTCCGTCAAAACTTCGTTTTGCCACCTCCCTTGACAAGTGGAGGCTCTTATTTTCAACTTGTGGAAATCATTTCCACAAGTTGAAAATTCTACATAACAACAAGCATTTTCTTTAATTTAATATAACATTTTTTACTGTTGTTTTCAAGTTATATATAATAAAAGAGTTATCCCGATATCGTGTAGTAACCCCTGTATTTTGAGTGATGTTTTTATAATTTTAAAGCGGTTTTGATTAAAAAGCCGCTTTATTTTTTTGATTAAATTCTGATTTTTTTGCTGATTTTGTAATTTGTAGGGTCAAAACCATTAATTAAATAAAGTAGAGCGGGTGATTTTGGCATACAATTCTAACTTCGACTTATATAAAGTGAGCAAAAGTTTGGAAAATGACGAAAAACTTAGATTTAAAGTTGAAATATTTTAGAACGAATGTTAGAATGTGTCTACAAATTTAAACTTCAGGAGGAAAATTATGAAAAAACAGTGTAAAATTCTAATTACAAATGACAACGGAGAATTCTGTCGTGAATGTATTGATGCTCTGAAAAACTGTGAGCTTGATGTATATGTTTGCGAGAAGGATGGATTGAGGCTTATTGATGCTATAGGAGAAATTTCTCCTGACATAGTACTGTGTGATATATTTATGCCGAGTGCTGATGTTATAAGTGTAATGCAATCGGTAAAAAGTAAATATCCCTTTAAGCCTGCATTTTTCGTTATGGCAGGCTTTGACAATCCAAGACTTGAAAAAGAAACAATGTCGGCAGGAGCTACCTACTATTTTATAAAGCCTTTTGTTATAGAAAGGCTTATTGAGAGAATTGTTCAGTATTCGGGATATACTTCAAGCAGTACGCTTTCCAGAAGCCGAGGTAAGAAAATAAGCGAAACCGAGCTTGAACTAATGGTGACTGAAATAATACATAAGATAGGAATTCCCGCACATATAAAGGGTTACAATTATCTTCGGGAAGCTATTCTGATTTCCATAAGGGACAGTGAAATGATTAACAGCGTTACAAAGCTTTTATATCCCACAATTGCTAAAAACTTTAAAACCACTTCGTCAAGGGTTGAACGTGCTATCCGTCATGCAATTGAGGTAGCTTGGGACAGAGGCGACATAGAGGTATTACAGGCGTATTTCGGGTATACTGTTCAGAATCAGCGAGGCAAACCAACTAACAGTGAATTTATTGCTATGATTTCAGACAACCTGAGACTTAATATGAAGCTTGAGTAAATTTTAAAATCCGCAGTCAATTGACTACGGATTTTAGTTTTTCAATATCTTCTTTTGTCGCTTCTCTATAGCTTTCAAAGGGAAAATTAATGCCCAACTCATTGTACTTTTCAATGCAAAGCTTACGAAAGGGAAGTAGCTCGATTTTCTCGATACAGCCGTATCTCTTTTTAAGCTCATACAGATTGTTAACAGAATCCTGAGTATCATTTACATCGGGAATTATTACCTGTCTTATCCAGGTGGGCTTATCGGTCTTGTTAAGATAATCTAAAAACTCGTCAGCTCTTGATTTTTGCATACCTGTATATTTAAAGTAATCGGCATCGTTTGTATACTTATAGTCAAGTAAAACAAGGTCACATATATCAATAAGCTTTTTGACCTTTGTGTTTAAAATGCATCCGCTTGTGTCAAGAGCTATATGAATATTTTCTTCCCTTAGCCTCGGTATAAAGCTTAGAAGAGCCTCTGCCTGAAGTAATGGCTCACCGCCTGAAAAGGTCACTCCGCCTTTTGTGCCGAAATAGGCTTTACAGCGAAGGATTTTGTGAAAAAGCTCTTCTTGGCTGATGTCTTTGCCGCCACCTATATCCCATGTTTCAGGGTTGTGACAGCAGTGACAGCGAAGCGGACAGCCCTGCATAAAAACTACTGCTCTGACCCCTGGTCCATCCACCGTACCAAGACTCTGAAAGGAACTGATTTTAAATTTCAAATCAGTCATAATTACATACTTTCGTGGAAGGTACGGGAAATAACCTCTCTTTGCTGTTCGCGAGAAAGCTTACAGAAGTTAACTGCATAGCCTGAAACACGAATTGTAAGGTTAGGATATTCCTCAGGATTTTCATAAGCCTTCATAAGAAGCTCACGGTTCATAACATTAACATTAAGGTGATGGGCGCAGTTGTTGAAATAACCACCCATAATGGCTACAAGATTTTCTATCTGTTCCTGTTTTGTTTTGCCAAGTGCATCGGGAACTATGGAGAAGGTGTTGGAAATACCGTCTCTTGCATCAAGATAGGATAGCTTGGAAACAGAATTGAGAGAAGCAATAGCGCCGTTTGTTTCACGGTTGTGCATTGGATTAGCACCGGGAGCAAAGGCTTCACCTGCTTTTCTTCCGTCGGGGGTACTGCCTGTTTTTTTACCGTACATTACATTGGAGGTAATGGTAAGGGCAGAAAGGGTATGAACAGCATTTTTATAGGTAGGAGTCTTTTTAAGCTCTAATGATACATCGTGAAGAAGGTCGTGAGCAATAGAGTCAACTCTGTCATCATCATTTCCGAATTTGGGGAAATCACCTTCGGTAATAAAGTCAACTATTATACCGTTTTCATCTCTTACGGGTTTAACGGTTGCGTACTTAATAGCAGAAAGTGAGTCGGCGGCAACGCTTAGTCCTGCCACACCGAAAGCCATAAGACGCTGCACTGAAGTGTCGTGAAGAGCCATCTGACTCTTTTCGTAAGCGTATTTATCGTGCATATAGTGAATACAGTTCATTGTGTTAACATAAAGAGCACAAAGCCATTCAAGGTAAATAGCAAAGCGCTCCTTAACCTCTTCGTAGCTCAGTATATCACTCTTTACAGGCT